>NZ_RZRX01000009.1:0-61026 GCF_003997405.1 Mesorhizobium sp. M2A.F.Ca.ET.042.01.1.1 | reverse complement strand
AAACGATCTCGCCGCGCTTGAGGAAGGCGTCCGACACGCTGACCGCCTGGTCGAGCAGGCCGCCCGGATTGAGGCGCAGGTCGAGCACATAGCCCTTCAGCTTGTCGTTCGGCACCTGCTTCTTGATGTTCTCGATGGCGTTCTCGAGATCGTCATAGGTCTTCTCGGTGAAGGAGGTGATCTTCATGTAGCCGATGTCGTTCTCGACCCGGTACTTCACCGCCTTGACCTTGATGATGTCGCGCACCACCGTCAGCTCGATCGGCTTGTCGGCGCCCTGGCGCAGGATGGTGAGCTTGATCGGCGTGTTGACCGGCCCGCGCATCTTCTCGACCGCGTCGTTGAGGGTCAGGCCGCGAACCTCCTCGCCGTCGATCTTGGCGATGTAGTCGCCGGCAAGCACGCCCGCCTTGGCGGCCGGCGTGTCGTCGATCGGCGTGATCACCTTGACGAGATCGTTCTCCATCGTGACCTCGATACCGAGGCCGCCGAACTCGCCCTTGGTCTGCACGCGCATGTCCTGCGCCTGCTCGGCGTTCATGTAGGAGGAGTGCGGGTCAAGCGAGGCCAGCATGCCGTTGATGGCGTTCTCGACCAGCGACTTGTCGTCCGGCGGCGTCACATAATTTGCGCGCACGCGCTCGAAGATGTCGCCGAAGATCGCCAGCTGCTTGTAGGTTTCCGAACCCGCAGCGTTCGCCGCCGAGCCCGGTGTGCCGTAGACCAGGCTCATTGCCGATGCGCCCATCAGCGCGCCGGCAAACAGAAGCGACAGTTTCCGCATCATTTCACGTCCTTCCAGAGAATCGATCCGCCCACCATGGGGCTGGATCGACGGGTTTTCCATCCTTGCGGAACTCTACATAGAGTTCCGACGTCGAATTTTCATTCCGCGAGGCCGAGGTGCTTGCCACCCGGGCCTCTCCCATCGCGCCGATCGGCTCTCCCGCGAGCACCGACTGTCCCGTCGCGACGCTGATTCTGCTCATCCCCGCCAGGACGACATGATACCCATCGCCCGCATTGAGGATCAAGAGTTGACCATAGGAGCGAAACGGCCCCGCATAAAGCACGTTTCCATCCGCCGGTGCGGTGACGATGGCCCCCGATTGTGTCGCAACCATGTCGCCCTGCATCGCCGCGCCATTGCCATCATCGGTGCCGAAACGCCGCTTGATCTTGCCGATGACCGGCAGCGCGATCTGGCCTTGCAGGGCCGAAAACGGCGCCGATCCGGTGAGGCGGTTGGCCTCGGGCACCGGCAGCGCGGCAAGCTCGGTCGTCGAGGCCGTCGTGTCGCTGTCGGTCGATTTCCGTTCGCCCGCCTTGGCCTGGTCCTGCGCCTTGCGCGCCTTGTCGGCTTCGAGCGAAGCGATCAGGTCCTTGAGACTGCTCGCCTTCGCCGCCAGCTCCTGCGAGTGCCGTTGCTCGGCCGCCATCGCGGTCTGGGTATCGGCCTGCAGCTTCTTCTTGGCCTCGAGCAGCATGGTGAGCCGCTTCTTTTCCGCCGTCTGGTCGGTGACGGCGGCGGTGAGTCGCGCCCGTTCCGCCTCGATCGAGGCTGTAACCCTGGTCTGCTCCTTGAGATCGGCCATCAGCCTGTCGGTCTGCTGGCGCAGTTCCGGCACGACAGCGCCGAGCAGGATGGCGCTGCGCACCGACGACAGCGCGTCCTCGGGCTTGACCAGGATCGCCGGCGGCGGATTGAGCCCCATGCGCTGCAGCGCGCCGAGCACTTCGGCCAGCACGTCGCGCCGCGACATGAGCGAGGCGCGCAGCTTCTGCTCCTCGTCCTTCAGCCCTTCGAGCTTGGCGCCGATATCCTCGATGTCCTGGCCGAGCTTCTGCTCGGTCATCGCCGACTGGATCAGCGCCGCGGTGATCGAGGCATAATCCTTGCGCACTGAGGCGATGTCGGCGGCAAGCTTGGCCAGCCGCTCCGATGACAGCGTGATCTCCTTGGAGACCTGCTCGTATTCGGCCCGGCTCTGATCGGGATCCGGCGCCGCGTCCAGCGTGTTCTCGGCCGCCCGGACCGGCCCGAGCGCGACCACGGCGGCGACAAGGGTCAAGCCGCAGCGGCTGCGCCAGGTGCGCGTGATCGGGTACCAGCCTTCAGACATCCGGCCTCTAACCTATCCGCCGCTTCGTTAACGAACCATCAACCATGTTGGAAGCGCCCTACTCCAGCAGTGATGTTCAGCCTTTGAGGCGAAAATCCGAGCCGGGATAAGCAATCCCCAGCTTTTGGAGATGGCAAGCGCTCCTCACGACCGATGATACGGGTGGCCCGCCAGGATGGTCGCGACCCGGTAGAGCTGCTCGCCCAGCATCACGCGCACCAGCTGATGCGGCCAGGTCAGCGCGCCGAACGACAGCACGAGGTCTGCCTGTTCGCGCAAGGATTTGTCATGGCCGTCGGCGCCGCCGATGGCGATGACCAGCGCCTTGCGGCCGCCGTCGCGCAATTGGCCAATGCGGGCGGCAAGGTCCTCCGACGAAAGCGACTTGCCGCGCTCATCGAGCAGGATCAGAACGGTTCCGGCCTGCAACTGGGCCTGCAGCTTCTGGGCTTCCTCGCGGCGGCGCTCGTCGGCGCTCTGTCCGCGGCTTTCGGGGACCTCGACAATGCCGGCAAATTCCAGCCCGACCGGGGGCCCGCTCTTCGAAAAGCGCTCGAAATAGCGGTCGGCGAGTTCTCTCTCGGGGCCGGTCTTCATTCGGCCCACGGCATGAACGGTTATCTTCATCCTCGCCCCGGCGAGCTTGTCTAGCGCATACCGTGATGGTTCACGGCACGCGGATCAAGGCTCAGTGCAAGGTCTCTTCCTCGAGGTCCGGCGCCTGCCACATCTTTTCCAGATTGTAGAATTCGCGGACTTCGGGGCGGAAGACATGGACGATGATGTCGCCCGAATCGATCAGGACCCAGTCGGCGCTGGCCAGCCCCTCGACGCGCGCATTGCCGAGACCGGCATCTTTCAGCGCCTTGAGGAGATGATCGGCGACAGCCGAGACATGACGGTGCGATCGGCCCGAGGCGATGACCATATAGTCGCCGAGGCTCGATTTTCCCTGGATGTCGATTGAGACGATGTTTTCGGCCTTGGAGTCTTCCAGACTGGCAAGGACTGTGTCGATGGCGAGGCTCGCGGCGGCGTTGCCGCTGATCCCGGCCGGCGAAGGCATGATATCAGCCTTCTTCCGCAGTGCTGTTCTCAGTGTGTTTCCTTTCCCAACAAGAACAACCAAATCACCATGCAAATCAGGTGACACCACTTAGATAGGCAGAGTTCCATTGCAGTTTCAAGACGACGGCCGCTTTTGCCCGCCCGCGCCTTGATCCGGATCGCTGCTTTAGCAGTACCTGAAAAGCGGGAACTGATCCGGAATGCGCGGGTTATCGGCGCACCGACCAACGGGATCCCCGCCATGCCCACCGACCCGCAAAGCGCTCTCATCACCATCCAGGCCGGGCTCGCGCAGCTCAGCACCTTGATCGTTTCCTATTCCTTCTCTGCCATCGGCGCCGTGATCCTTTTGGTGGTCGGCTATCTGGTCGCCGGGCTTGCCGAACGCTCGATCTATGCCGGCCTCGGCCACATCCACGGCTTCGACGAGACCTTGCGGCACTTCTTCTCGCAGGTCGTGCGCTACGCCATCCTGATCCTCGTCGTCATCATGGTGCTTGGCCAGTTCGGCGTGCAGACGGCCTCCATCATCGCCGCGATCGGCGCCGCCGGCCTCGCTATCGGGCTGGCATTGCAGGGCACGCTGCAGAACATTGCCGCCGGCATCATGCTTCTGGCGCTGAGGCCCTTCCGCATCGGCGAGAATGTCGAGGTCGGCGCGATTGCGGGCACCGTCGAGGAGATCGGCCTCTTCGCCACCAAGCTGCGCACCGCCGAAGGCGTCTACATATTGGCGCCCAACTCGACTTTGTGGAACCAGCCGGTGCGCAACTTCACCCGCAACGGCGTGCGCCGCACCGACGTGACCCTGAGCATCGGTTCGTGGAACGATATCGACCGCGGGCAGAAGACGCTTCTTGCCATCGCCGGCGCCGAAAGGCGCATCCGGCGCGAACCGCCTCCGATCGCCTTCATCGCGAGTGTCGGCGACGCGACGGTTGCGCTCACCTTGCGTTACTGGACATCGGCCGCCGACTATTTCTCAACCCAGATCGACATGACCAAGCGCGCCAAGCAGGCCTTCGACAGCGAAGGCATCTCGATCCCGCTGCCGCCGCCGGAGCTGCCGGCGCCGGAAGCGCGCAAGCAGTAGCCGGCTCAATCCTGTCGGGGCTTCTCGTCCGGCGCGAAGGCGAGCTCCACCGGCAGCGGCGTCTGCGCCGACATCGGCGCGAAACTGCCGCTTGTGGCCGCGGGTGTCGGCCGGCCCGCCGTCACGCGCCACAGCACGAACAGACAGAAGGCCGACGCAATCACGATGCCGACATAGATGAAGGTCGCGGTGCCGAAGACGGCGGAAAGCGCCGTCACGATGCCGGGCACGATGAAGCCGGCCAGCGACCAGGCAAACAGCATCGAGCTCGACAGCGCCAGAAGCTCGTCCTTGGCGGCGCGGTCGGCGGCATGCGCGCTGGAGAGCGCGTAGATCGATTCCGACGCCCCGTCCCAGATCAGATAGATCACCACCAGCGCCATCAGCGCGCCGCCGTCGAAGACGATGGCAAGCACACTGGCGACGGTCGCCAGCGCCGCAGCGCCGGCCAGCACGTAGCGCCGGTCGGTGCGGTCGGAAATCCAGCCGAGCGGAATCTGCAGGATCAGCGTGCCGACCGGCATCGCCGACAACAGCAGCGCCACATCGGCCTGGCTGTAGCCCTTGGCTGTGGCGTGGATCGGCGCGAAGCCGGAAACGATCATCGACAGGCCGCCGACCGCCAGCATGCCGGCGACGCCTACCGGCGAGATGCGCCAGGCGCGCCGCAGCGCCACCGACGCCGCCTGCGGCGCCGGCGGCTGCGCAAGCCTGGTCATGCCGACCGGCAGGATGGAAAGAGCGGTGAAGGTGATGCCGATCAGCGACGCGGCCGCCGAGTGGATGTCGACCAGGGCGAGCGTCGCGTAACCCACGCCCAGCCCGGCAATATAGGCGACATAGAACACCGCCATCACCCGGCCGCGGATCGAATTCGGCAAGGCATCGTTCAGCCAACTCTGTGCGACGATGAACAGTCCGCAGATGGAGAAGCCGTAAAGCGCCCGCGCGGCGATCCACAAAAGCGGGATCGGCCCGGCGCCGATCGCCGCGTTGGAAAGCGCGATCAGCGCCGAAAGCACCATGAAGGCGCGGGCGTGGCCGACGCGCCGAACCAGCGGCCCGGTCAGGATGCAGCCGGCGAGCCCGCCGGCCGAAAGCCCGGTGACGATCAGCCCGGCCCAGGTCGGGTCGAAGCCATCGGCGCCGAGCCGCACCGGGATATAGGCAAACATCAGCCCATTGCCGATCGCGATCAGCGCCATCGACACGATGACGCTGGCAATGGCGATCAGCGGCGCCGGTTGTTCGGCGCGGACGGCCTCGGTCTTGGTGGGGTTCTGCTTCAGCATGCCTGCGCAGCATCGCCTACTGGAGGGCGGAAAGCCGCCGCAAAAGCGACATGGCCGGACTTCCCTTCCCCCCTTGTGGGGGAAGGTGGATTGCCGCGAAGCGGCAAGACGGATGAGGGGTGTTCCAGCGGAGTGAGAGGTTGGCGATCTCTTCGCTGGACAATCGGTGTCGCCAAGCCGGAGCACCCCTCATCCGTCTCGGCGCTGCGCGCCGATCCACCTTCTCCCACAGGGGGAGAAGGGAAAATCAGCGCTCAGCCCTTCGCGGCCTTGCGGATCGCCGTGGACGACAGCGACGAGCGCGGTCCGTGGATGAAGGTCCAGGCCGGCGCCTGCATGCGGGCAAGCAGGGGCGCGTCGCCCTCGTCGATGCGGGCGTAGTCGAAGGTCTTGGCGACGACCGACGACAGGAAGGAGAGCGTCGCGCCCGGGCGATCGATGACCGCGATCGGGAAGGTCAGCACGATCTCGCGCCAGCGCTGCCAGCGGTGGAAGTCGCGCAAGGAGTCCGCGCCCATGATCCAGACGAAATCGACACCCGGATTGCGCGCCTTGACCAGGGCCAGCGTGTCGGCGGTATAGCGCACATGCTGCGCTGCCTCGAAGGCGGTGACCTTGATCCTGGGATTCCTGGCGATCTTTTCGGAAAGCTCGATGCGCTCGGCGAGCGGCGCCAGTTCCCGCGCGCTTTTCAGCGGATTGCCAGGCGTCACCATCCACCACAGCTGGTCGAGCGCCAGCCTTCTCAGCGCGATCTCGGCGACCAGCGCATGGCCGGCATGCGGCGGATTGAACGATCCGCCGAACAGCCCGACCGTCAGGCCCCTGGCGGCGTGCGGCATGCGAAAGTAACGGGCCGGAACAGTCTGCTCGGCTTGCGAAAGCATTCGCCTTGGCCTCCCTCAGGCCTGCCGGGCGAAAAAGGTCAAGGCCTCACCTGTCCCGATCCGCGCACGCGGTATTTGAACGAGGTGAGCTGCTCGACGCCGACCGGCCCGCGCGCATGCATCTTGCCGGTGGCGATGCCGATCTCGGCGCCCATGCCGAACTCGCCGCCATCGGCGAACTGTGTCGAGGCATTGTGCAGCAGGATCGCCGAGTCGATCTCGTTGAAGAAGCGTTCCACAGCCTGCGCGTCCTCGGCGATGATCGCCTCGGTGTGGTGCGAGGAAAAGGTCTCGATATGCTCGATTGCGCCGGCGACGCCGTCGACCAGCTTCACCGCGATGATGGCGTCGAGATATTCCGTCACCCAGTCGGCATCGGTCGCCGGACTGGCTTCGGAAAAAGCCCGCAGCACCTCTTGGTCGGCATGGATCTCGCAGCCGGCGACGCGCAGCGCTTCGAGGATGGGCACGAGATGCGTGGCGGCCACCGCGCGGTCGACCAGCAGCGTCTCGGCGGCGCCGCAGACGCCGGTGCGCCGCATCTTGGCGTTGACCGCGATCTTCACCGCCATGTCGAGATCGGCCGAACGGTCGATATAGAGATGGCAGATGCCTTCGAGATGCGCGAAGACCGGCACCCGCGCTTCGGTCTGCACGCGCCCGACCAGGCTCTTGCCGCCGCGCGGGATGATGACGTCGAGATTGCCACTCAAGCCCTTGAGCATCTCGCCGACGGCGGCGCGGTCCGTGGTTGGCACCAGCTGGATGGCATCCTGCGGCAGGCCGGCGGCCTTCAGCCCTTCGACCATGCAAGCATGGATGGCGGCCGACGAATTGAGCGAATCCGAGCCGCCGCGCAGGATCACCGGATTGCCCGCCTTGAGGCAGAGCGCGCCGGCATCCGCCGTCACATTCGGCCGGCTCTCATAGATGACGCCGATGACGCCGAGCGGCGTGCGCACGCGTTCGATATGCAGCCCGTTCGGCCGGTCCCATGCGGCGATGACGTCGCCCACCGGATCCTTGAGCGCGGCGATCTCGCGAATGCCGTCGGCCATTGCCTTGATGCGCGAGGTGTCAAGCTTCAGCCGGTCCATGAAGGAGCCCGACAAACCGGCCTCCTCGCCATTCGACATGTCGATGGCGTTGGCCTCGAGGATCGCCTGCTCGTTGCGCAGGATGGCGTCGGCCATGGCGACAAGCGCGGCATTCTTGGCCTTGGTGGAAGCGATAGCCAACGGTCGGGCGGCTGCACGGGCGCGGCGGCCGATATCGACCATCAGCACAATCGTGTCTTCGCCGGATTTTTCATGCAGCTTCAGCATGGTCATCCTCCGCCCGTCGTCGTTCAATTCTTAGTCGTCGGCCAATACGTGGTCGCCGGCGACGCTTACCACAAGGTCGTCGCGATGGATCATCGCCGAACGCGCCTCATAGCCGAGCACATTTTCGATCTCGGCCGTCTTCAATCCCGCGATCCTTACGGCATCGGCGGCATCATAGGCAACAAGGCCGCGCGCGATCTCGCGGCCCTCGGGCGACAGGATCGCCACCGTGTCGCCGCGCGAGAAATTGCCGCTGACCAGCTTCACGCCCGCCGGCAGCAGCGACTTGCCCGATTTCAGCGCGCCGATGGCCCCGGCGTCGACGGTGAGCCGGCCGGCCGGCTCGAGCTGCCCGGCGATCCAGGTCTTGTAACCCTTCACCGGATTGGCGCTCGGCTTGAAGAAGGTCGCGCGCTCGCCGCGCTCGATCGCCATCAGCGGCGACAGCCTGGTGCCCGAGGTGATGATCATCGCCGTGCCGGCGGCATTGGCGATCTTGCCGGCGTCGAGTTTTGTCCGCATGCCGCCGCGCGACAGCTCGGACGCGGCGGCGCCCGCCATCGCCTCGATGTCCGGCGTGATGCGGTCGACCACCGGGATGAATTTTGCTCCCGGGTCCTTGGCCGGCGGCGCCGTGTAGAGCCCGTCAATGTCGGAGAGCAGCACCAAAAGGTCGGCACCCATCATCGTCGCCACCCGCGCCGCCAGCCGGTCATTGTCGCCGTAGCGGATTTCCGAGGTGGCTACCGTATCGTTCTCGTTGATGACCGGCACCGCCTTCATCTTGAGCAGCGTCGAGATCGTCGCGCGCGCGTTGAGGTAGCGGCGGCGCTCCTCGGTGTCGCCCAGGGTCAAGAGAATCTGGCCCGATTTCAGCCCGTCCTTGCCGAGCGCGTCCGACCAGGCGCCGGCAAGCGCGATCTGGCCGACGGCGGCCGCCGCCTGGCTCTCCTCAAGCTTCAGCGCGCGCTTGCCGAGGCTGAGAATGGTGCGCCCAAGCGCGATCGCGCCAGAGGAGACGACGAGCACTTCCGCGCCGGCATTGGCGAGCACTGCGATGTCGTCGGCAAGCGAGGTAAGCCAGTCGCGCTTCAACCCGGTCGCGCGGTCGACGAGCAGCGCCGAGCCGATCTTGACGGTGATACGCCGGTACGATTTCAGCGATTTCATGGGTTTTGCCAACGCGTCTCGACGGGAGCCGGAACGGCGTCCCGCGATTCGGCGACGACCGCCATCAGCGCGCGCAGCACCGCCTCGACGCCTTCGCCGGTGACGGCCGACAGAAGCAGCGGCGCGCGACCGGCGGCGCGCTTCAGCGAGGCCGCCTTCTTCTTGCGGGCTTCCGCGTCGAGAATATCGACCTGGGAAAGCGCAACGATCTCGACCTTGTCGGTCAACCCATGGCCATAGGCCTCAAGCTCGGCGCGCACCGTCTTGTAGGCCTTGCCGGGATTTTCCTCCTGCGCCGAGACGAGGTGGAGCAGCACGCGCGTGCGCTCGACATGGCCGAGGAAGCGGTCGCCGATGCCGACGCCCTCATGCGCGCCCTCGATCAGGCCTGGGATGTCGGCCAGCACGAATTCGCGGCCGTCGATGCGGGCGACGCCGAGGCCGGGATAGAGCGTGGTGAACGGATAGTCGGCAATCTTCGGCTTGGCCGCGGTGACGGCGGCCAGGAAAGTCGATTTGCCGGCATTGGGCAGCCCGACCAGGCCGGCATCGGCGATCAGCTTGAGCCGGAGCCAGATGCTGAGTTCCTCGCCGGGCAGGCCGGGATTGGCGCGGCGCGGCGCCTGGTTGGTCGAGGTCTTGAAATGCTGGTTGCCGAAGCCGCCATTGCCGCCCTTGGCAAGCAGGAAGCGCTGGCCGACCACGATCAGGTCGCAGATCAGCGTCTCATTGTCCTCGGCGAAGATCTGCGTGCCGGCCGGCACTTTCAGCGTGATGTCGGCGCCCTTGGCGCCGGTCATGTTGCGGCCCATGCCATGCATGCCGGTCTTGGCCTTGAAGTGCTGCTGGTAGCGGTAGTCGATGAGCGTGTTCAGCCCGTCGACCGCTTCCGCCCAGACATCGCCGCCTCGCCCGCCGTCGCCGCCATCCGGGCCGCCGAACTCGATGAATTTCTCGCGCCGGAACGACACCGATCCAGCGCCGCCGTCGCCGGAACGTATGTAAACCTTGGCCTGGTCGAGGAATTTCATCGGATTTTCAAGTTTCTGCTGATGTCCATGAGCGATTGCTCTAAGGCATGCCTTAAACCAAGGCGGAGCTAAGGGCGAGGCCCGTTTTGCGACTAAAGCGCCTGATGCCCTTTAGCCGGGGACGCGGTAGCACTGTCGCGGGGAGTGCTGGAGGGGCACGGGAATGGAGATCGTCACCTACAACATCCAATACGGCATCGGCCTCGACGGTAGATACGATGTCGGGCGCATCGCCGACGCGGTGCGCGGCGCCGATGTCATCGCACTGCAGGAAGTGACCCGCAACAACCCGCGCAACGGCGACCGCGACATGGTGGCCGAGATCAGCGAGGCGCTGCCCGATTATTTTGCCGCCTATGGCAGCAATTTCGAGGTCAATATCGGCTCGCGCCTGGAGAACGGCCGGGCCATCTCGACGTCCTTTCAGCTCGGCAACATGGTGCTGTCGAAGACGCCCATTCATCTGTCGCGCAATCTCCTTCTGCCGCGCAGCCGCAGCCTCGAGACCATGAACTTCCAGCGCGGCGCGCTGGAGGCGCTGATCGAGACGCCGCTCGGCTTCATCCGCTTCTACTCCACCCATCTCGATCACCGCAGCCCGGTCGAGCGCCAGGGTCAAATCCGTTTCCTGCGCCAGCGCCTCCTGAACTATGCGCTGGAAGGCGGCGGCCTGTCGGGCATTCCCGAGATCGGCCTTCCGGACCTGCCCTATCCGGAAGCCTTCATCGTCATGGGCGACTTCAACATGCTGCCCGGCTCGCCCGAATATGTCGAGCTGGCCGGCCGGCCGGATCATGAGTTCGGCATGCCGCTGACCGCCGACCTCGCCGTCGATGTCGCCCAGCGTCTGGCGGTCGCCGACCTCGTCACCTGGGTGGATCCTGAGCGGCCCGACGACAAGAGCCGCCACAAATGCATCGACTACATCTTTACCAGCGCCTCGCTCGCCAGATCGCTGCAGCGCCTGTGGTCCGACCGGGACGCCATCGGCTCCGACCACCTCCCGCTCTGGGCCGAACTGGACTGACGGCTCCTTATTCGGCAGCGTTTTCGCGTTCGACGATCGCCATCATGATCGTATCGCCGTATTGCCCGTCGATACAAATGGCGTCGCGCTGAACGCCCTCCCTGACAAACCCGACCTTGTCGTAAAGAGCGATGGCGCGAGGATTGTCGGCATGCACGCACAGCTCGACGCGGACAAAGCCGACCTTGCGTGCCTGTGCCAAGGCCGAATTGATAAGCCGCAGTCCAAGCCCACGCCCGCGATGGGCGGTAACGATCCCCATTCCGAGCGTGCCGCGATGGGCATGGATGGGCCGTTCAAGGCGTGAGATATCGCACCAGCCGACGACCTCGCCGCGAACGACGGCAACGAAGCCAGGATCGCCCGCCGCGATACGGTCCAACACGAAGCGCCGGGTTTGATCGAGTGGCGGCGCTTCGAGGAACGACAGGTACTTCCGCTCACGCGCAACGAGATCGAGAGCGCGATGAAAGCTTTCGATGTGACCCGGCGCTATCCGCGTGATCGCGATCGTTTCAATATCGTTGCTGTCATCGACCATTGGCTTGACCGGCGTCATCCATCAATAGTGGATCCAGTTGCGGAGACTGTTCCACGTCTTGCGATCCAAGCGATAACGCTCGACAGGCACCTGGCCGGCGACGATCGAATTCAGCATGCCCTGGCCGGCATACTGGAAGCCGCATTTGTGGATCACCCGCCGCGAGGCCGGATTGATCACCCGGGTCGAGGCATGCAGCACCTGGATCGAGGTCCGCTGGAAGGCGAGGTCGACCAGCGCATGCGCGGCCTCGGTGGCGTAGCCGCGCTTCCAAAAAGGCTCGCCGATCCAGTAGCCCAGCTCCAGGCCGCGATCGGTCGTGTTCAGGCCGGCGCAGCCGACGAAAGTGTCGCTGTCCCTGAGCGTCAGCGCATAGACGATGCCGGCGCGCCGCGACGCCGCCATGGCAAGGAAGGTACGGCCCTCGGCCTCGCCATAAGGATGCGGCATGCGGGCCAGCATTTCGGCGACATGTCGGTTGTCGGCAAGCGTGACGAGTTGCTCGAGATCGCTCTCGCGCGGGGCGCGCATGATCAGCCGCTCGGTGGCCAGCGCCGGGCAATCGATCGCATAACTTTCGTCTTCGGTGTCTTCCGCTTCGGCAACCATTTTAGTCCTCCAGGGCAAGAAAAAATGAAAAAGGAGAGAGGGCGAGCCCATCTCTCCTGATCCTTTTCCTGGCCTGGCCAGACACCGGTTCCCGAGATGGGCGCCGGTGTTATGGTGCGGAACCGGCTACTCCGCTGCTTTGGTAATCGGGTTCACCGATACGTAGGTTCGGCCGTTGGCTTTCTTGTTGAAGGTGACTGCGCCAGCTTCGAGCGCAAAAAGGGTGTGGTCCGTGCCCATGCCAACATTGGTGCCCGGATGCCATTGCGTGCCGCGCTGACGAATGATGATGTTGCCGGCGATGACGGCTTCGCCGCCGAACTTCTTCACGCCCAGACGCTTGGAGTGCGAATCGCGACCATTCCGCGACGAACCGCCAGCTTTCTTGTGTGCCATTTGACTAACTCCGATGCGCCCTGAGGCGCTTGAATGGTCTTATGAACGCGTTCGCGTTCCGTTTCAAGTCCGTACCGGCGACGATCGTCGCCGGAAATTACTTCTTCGCCAGTTCCTTGGCCTGCTCGCGCCAGTCCTTGATCTGGTCGGCGCTGAACGGCATGTGCTCGTCGATCTTGGCGACATCCTTGTCGGTGAGCTTGGCGAGCTGCGCGAAGGTGATGATGCCCTGCTCGGCGAGGTCCTTCGCCGCGACTGGGCCGATGCCCTTGATCACGGTCAGGTCGTCCGGCTCGCCTTTCGGCGCCTTGAACAGCGGCGCGGCCTTTGCCTCTTCGCCGGCAGCGGCCTCGGCCTTGGTTTCCTTCTTGGCCTTCGGCTCCTTCGCAGCCGCCTCGGCCTTCGCCTCGGCGGCGACTTCAGCCTTCGCCTCTGCCTTGGCTTCCGGCTTCGCGGCAGCCTTCTTCGACGGCTTGGCGCCACCCAGCAGGATCTCGGCGATCCGGACGGTGGTCAAAAGCTGGCGGTGGCCGATCTTGCGGCGCGAATTCTGGCGGCGGCGCTTCTTGAAAGCGATTACGGTGCGGTTCTTGCCCTGCTCGACGACTTCCGCCGTAACCAGAGCGCCATCGACGAACGGCGCGCCGAAGGTGACATTCTCGCCCTCGCCATGCGCGAGCACATTGCCGATCTCGACGATATCGCCGACCTTGGCTTCGAGTTTCTCGATCTTCAGGAGATCGTTGGCGGCGACGCGATACTGCTTGCCGCCCGTTTTGATGACTGCGAACATTTTTTGCCTTTCGCTGTTCGGTCGGCCTCGATGAACCGCCTCGGGCGGTTCGGCCGTCTTTTTGTCAGTCTGCGGGTTCAAAAAACAAGCGGCGCGGAAGAGCCTCCACGCCGAATGCGGGCTGTCCCTAACCGAAGGTTGCGTTGGAGTCAAGGCAAACAGACCCAGGCAAACAGGCTTGCCCCGGACGACACGCCGAGCCATGCCGCCGGCAAAGGAGGCAGGCGCGCCGTCGCCGCTGCTTTTCGTGGAAGCTGGAATTCGCTCGAATAGGGCCTTGTAACTCCAGCAGTCAGCCGTTATCTAGTGCGCCGCGCCGGCAACGGCCGACCATGACCTCGCGGAGAGGTGGCAGAGTGGTCGAATGCACCGCACTCGAAATGCGGCATACTCGCAAGGGTATCGGGGGTTCGAATCCCTCCCTCTCCGCCATTTAGCTTCCATAATAATCGTTTCCTTTCAAAAGCTTCCTTGTTGCGCTTGACCAGCGCGAAGCGAAACTTATCTTAGACTGTGTAACAAACTGTGTAACATTAGAGAAAGATAATGCGACGTTCCGCAGCGCCAAAGCCGCATAAACGTGAAGGCATCTGGTATCTCGTCCGCAGGGTGCCGAAGGAATTCGCGGCGTTTGATCGCCGCTGCCTAGTACGCATTTCCACGGGCGTCGCCGTGGCTGACGATCCCCGCGGTGTACGGGCGCGAGATGCAGTGCAAAGCCTCGGCGCGGGGCTGGAGGCGTATTGGCGTAGACTGCGGGAAGGCCAATCCGCCGAGGCGGGGCTGCGTTTCGAAGCCGCGAGGAAGCGCGCGCGGTCATTTGGATTGGCCTATCGCTCTAACGAGGAACTAGCAGCGGGGCCGCTCGACGAACTCATGGCCCGTATCAAGCTGCTCCTCGACAAAAAATCGATCGAGGACGCGCAGGACGTCTCGGCCGTCATGGGTGGGGAGAAGCGGCCAGCGGTCCGCCTGAGCGGTCTTATCAAGGAATTCGAGACGATCGAGCAACAGAACTTGCTGACCATGTCGCCTAACCAAATCAAGAAATGGCGTAACCCCAAAAAGCGCGCAGTTGCCAATCTGGTTGGAGTCATTGGCGACAAGGAGATCGCAAGCCTCACTCGGGACGACGCAATCGCGTTCCGCGAGTGGTGGCAAAAGCGGATCGTTGAGGATGGACTTGATATCGGTACGGCCAACAAGGACATCGGCCATGTTTCGAAAATGCTGCGCGTCGTCGATCTGACTCACCAGCTCAAGCTGGAGCCGGTTTTTCGAAACCTGCGTCTTTCCGGCGCCGTCCCCGGGCAACGCGCTGCGTTCACAGCGGAGTTCATTCAGGAGAAGATACTCGCTGAAGGCGCGCTCGACGGACTCAATGACGAAGCCCGCCATCTAATCTATGTGATTGCCGATACCGGACTCAGGCTTTCTGAAGCGGCAAACCTCACCACCGAAACAATCCACCTCGATCAAGAAATCCCGCATGTGCGGGTGCGCCCCAATGGCCGTCGCTTGAAGACCGGTCATTCAGCCCGTGACATTCCCTTGGTTGGCGGCGCACTTGCAGCCATCAAGCTCCATCCGGACGGCTTTCCTCGTTATCGCGACAAGGCCGCGTCACTTTCAGCGCTCGTCAACAAGGTGCTCGCCAGCAAGGAACTTCTGCCGACTTCCGAGCATAGTCTTTATAGCCTGCGACACACTTTCGAGGACCGGCTGACGGCAGTTGAGGCGCCGGAGAAGGTAATTGCTTCTCTGATGGGCCACAAATGGATCCGGCCCAAATACGGCGCGGGACCTTCGTTAGCGCAAAAGCGCGAGTGGCTTCAAAAAATCGCTTTTACCCCGCCCGGGCGAATGTGATTGCGGCGCCATCCAGGCCTTGAGAACCAACCTCACGGCTCCAGCTGTCCGAGCCATTTAGGTTGAGCGTGGCCAGCACGCGCTGCGCTCGCTCGCGATTTCCGAGCTTCCGCCGCATTTGTTCGACCTCGTATTCCAGCCTTTCGAAGGTCGGTATATAGGCATCTCCATGCCGGATGACCAAGTAGGCGGCAACAGCTAGACAGCATTCTAGCTCCGTGGCCGATGGATCGGAAAAAGGGGCGACGCCATACCAAGACGAGCAACGCCTCTCGAGGGCTTCCGAACTAGGCAAACGGCCAGCATGTGGCATGGGATACAAACCTATGCCTGATCGACGAACCTAAAGTGCTCACGAAGCTTGACCGGTACGCGGGCCATCGGAGGGTTCTGCCTAAAACCGCCAAAAATTTTGAAACACCCATTCATCCGGCTCGAATTCAAAGGGATCGGCGATTTTTGGGTTATGGCTTGCAAGCATAGTTCAGCCCAGACAAGAACGCCTGATATCTTGTCGTTCACTGTCACCCTGCCAAATATGGTGCCGGTGACAACGGCAGTTTGGCGAGCAGAAGAATTCCCGAGACTGAGACGTTCTACGGCTTGGCCCATGTTCGCGCTCCTCCTCGATTGGAGACAGGATGGGCCATATGGAAGCGAATAAAAGGAGGTTGGTGACGAGTCTCGGTAGTGGAGTAGAAACGGGTGGAAAAGCTTGCGCTATTCGCCGTCGGCGCCGCTAAGCGCATTTGAGAGAAGGGGCAACGATCGCCAAGAGATGACGTCCGATCGCAAGCCGGCTAGAAATGCGACAGTGACGCGCCTTTTTTGGCACGACCTTAGCACCCGATCGGGCCTCAGCTGGTCGTCGTTGCGCAGCCGATCGGGTGCGATTTTTATAAAGCTCTCTTGGCTTTAGCTTTGAGAGCCCGTCATCGAGACAAATGCAAGGGAACGGTCCCGCCCCCTGGGGACATTCGACATGCCGTGGCAGCTTCCTATGGTGAGCCAGCGCATTCCGATACACGTTTTCCGCGCTCTACCGTTGCTCCAGCACCTGTGCTGAGGCTGAGCGCTTGATCAGGACCCGACCGCTGCTGTTGCGGGATGGTGACTGGGTTGAGGTCGCGAAAACCTTGACCGCGGGTACGTTGTTCATCCAGATGAGCGCTGAGCCGAGAAGCAGCCAAGAACGCTTCCCGTAATCGAATCCTACGGGAACCGCGAAACCAGCGTCCAAGGGACGCAATTCTCCGACGTCGTTCACTCAAGCTCATCTCGCAACTTGAACGCTTGTATGAAGCCGCTGCATGTGCGCCGGTGGACCGGATTGCTGCTATCCAAACCACGTGCTCAGTTTCGCCCCCGTAATAACTCTACCGTCCGAAACGGCTTTCGCGCGTCAGGTCCACCCCACATGAAAGTTCCGCGAGCAGCACGGACGGAGAGGCCGGTCACAACTCCTTCGCGTGCTCTTTTACTACCGAATCAAGTGCCAAATGGAGAGGCACTGCCTTAGAGAACAGGAAGCCCTGCGCGGTTCTGCAGCCAAGCTTGTACAGAGTTTGCCGATCTGCCTCTGTTTCAACGCCCTCGGCCATGACCTCGATCCCGAGCGTCCTACCAAGGTCAATCACCGCTTTGACAAGCAGCCGATTCTCCCGGGACTTGGCTAAGCCGCGAATGAAGCCCTGATCTATTTTCACTTTCCTGATCCGACTGTCCTTGAGCGATGCCAACGTCGAAAAACCGGTGCCGAAGTCCTCGAGCGCGATAGAAATGCCAGCATGTGAAAGCTGGCCGAGCTTTTCATCCACTCTGTCCGGATCCACTGGGGCTTCTTCGGTAATCTCGATGTCGAACATCGTTGCAGGGAGGTCTTTTGCCGCCAGACCATTAAGAATCATCTCGTCAATATCGCCAGCTTCCAACTCGCGCGGTGAAACATTCATCGCCACACGAACATCACGACGGTCAGCTTTGACCAAGCCCTCGATAAGAGCGCAACAGTCGGCGAATACCGTTTGAGTTAGCAGCTGAAGCATTCCAGTTTCGCGTGCCGCTGTCATGATCTCGGGCGGAGAAATGGGACCGTGAAGCGGGTGAGACCATCTTAGCAAGGCTTCAAAACCGACGACGCTTCAGTTTCGAGTCTTACGATTGGCTGAAACCAAGCGACCAAGCTTCTCATCGTTATCGCCGAATGAAGATCGCGTTCGATTGACTGGCGGCGTTGCAGTTCCCGGGCTAGCTCGGCACCGAACAGACAAAATTCATTCCTGCCGCGGCGCTTAGCTGTGTAAAGGGCGATGTCGGCCCGCAACAACATTTCCGTCAGTCCGGGGTTTTCAGCCAAGTAGATTCCTATAGACGCTCCAATGCGGACGGATGCGATCCCAGGATAGGGGCGAGCAAGCTTGGCTATGAGATTGGACGCGAGATTGGTGGGAGAAGGAGAATTCTTTCGCGAAGAAAAAACCAGCACGAATTCATCCCCACCGATGCGGGCGAGCGTTGAGCCCTCCGGTGCTTCTTCCTCTATTCGGCGGGCGATCCTGGCAAGCAGCTCGTCACCCGTTCTGTGACCGTAGGTACCGTTGACAGATTTGAACCCGTCCAGATCAATCAGCATGGCCACAAAGGGTCCATCGGTGTTCTCAAACTGATCGATTGCATGTTCGAGGCCCCGCCTGTTGAGGAGCGCGGTAAGATGGTCCTCCCTGGAATTGCGCTCCATTTCCGCGGCAAGCCGCTCGGCTTGATGTCTCAGGCGGCTCGCGTCACGGAAGCGCGCTTGTCCAACGAACGAGGATCGAACCAGGCCGCCCTCGAAAAGCAGGACGGCAAAAGCCAGAATGTAGTTTTCCGGGGCTCCCTTCGTCAGCAAACATGCGGCGGCAATGAGGAGTGGCGGTGTGATGAAGCATATCGCTGCCGCAGCATATGAGCTGCCGTACGTGACCGCGCCAGCTGAAATGCCCGCCAGAATTATTAGATGCAGCGATGCTTGAGACGTCGTGTATCCAGCCGTTAGGATGGCAAGGAATGACCAGGTGAATCCCGCCAGAAGAGCAAGCCTGCCAAACCAGCGAAGCCGCAGCCAAACCCGTGTCAGATCATCCTGGACTCCGGGTTCCTTCAGCTGATGACGGGCGAGTGCAAGGCGGGCGGCATTTATCGCATTAACGACCGAAAACCAGGCCGCGCCAGCAAGACCGTTCCCGGAAAGGGCCTGCACGGTCAAAATCAGCCCGGACAGCACAATGCTTATCGGCATTGAGACGAAAAGGCCTGCCCTCAGATCAGCGAGCTGGTCCTGAAGGATTCTCGCCTCCAGCGGATCTTCTTTTCCAAGGCTGGACGGGTCAGCTTGCTTACTCCTGCTTGTCCGCAGCCTATGCAGCCCCCCTGAAGGACGGGTTAATTCTTCAATCGGAGATCAGCGTCGGGGAGCAGGATTACTCCGGTGCATCATGCACTCTCTCCCATCGCTCGCCCAGCACGCGCAAAAATGCGACTGCTGGTGCAGTATCACCGCTGGAGCTCCGCCGATATCCCATGCCGGACAAGGGGAACATGTTGGGCAAAGCGAAGCCCCAGATGCCTTGCAAGCCGTGCCGCCAGGTGGTCTCTGGAGTAGAGTCCAATCAATATGTTCGTTGCATGGTAGAGCGGCGCCGCCGACAGGCGCAGCCGCCTTTCGTATATATGCAGCATGTCGGGGTCGCCAACATTGCGGCCGTCGCGGCACGCAGTCATGATTCCACGGGCGAGTTGCTTCTGGCTGCTGAGACCGATGTTGAATCCGTGAGCGGTCACCGGGTGCATGCCGATGGCAGCGTCGCCGATGAGTGCGGCGCTCGGCGCCCGGAATTTGTGCGCCCAGGTCGTGACCAGCGGATAGGTGTGGCGCTTGCTTGCCAAGGTCATTTTTCCAAGGCGCCCTCGACACCGTTTCGTCAACTCCGACAGGAACAAATCATCATCGAAGGCAAGCAGTCTATAGGCCTCGTTTGAGCGCAATGTGAGCAGCAGCGACGACATGCCCTCCGCGAGGGGCAACATCGCTATCGTCTGATGGTGATCGAACCATTCGATGGCGATCTGGTGGTGGGCGCGCTCGTGCCTCACTCGGCAAATCAGCATCGAGTGGCCAAGCCGGTTGATATCGGCGCCGATGCCTAGCAGATCACGCGTGGCGGACAAACGCGAATCCGCGGCAACAACCAGCCGAGCAGTTAAACGCGCGCCATTAGAGAGCGTTACGACTGCTCCTTCTTGGCTGTTTGTTGCATCGACGACCGAGTGGCCGCACAACAGCCGGGCGCGATCCTGCAAGCGGACGATTTTGAACAGCGCCTCGCGGATCCGGCAATTTGGAACCAAAACCCCCAGCGGTTCTCCAGAGTTGCTGGGAGGATCGAAACGAAGAGCGAATGCGCTCGAGCCGTTGAGCACGCGCGCGCCTTGAAGTGCTGATTTGTCCGAAGCCGGGATGACATCCCAGGCGCCGAGCTCGCGAAGGGTTCTGATCGAAGCGTTGGTCAGCGCGATTTCGCGACCATCGAAAGCCGGATTCGCCAGACTATCGAATGTGTTCTGTTCAACAACTGCCACCTTGAGTTCGCTTTGGGCAAGCGACGCAGCGAACGAAAGGCCGACCGGGCCGGCTCCAACGACAACGATGTCAAAATTATCGTCAGAGCCCATCAGCGTGCCGCCATCCGGTCGCCTATCCTCGTGTAACGGTGGAACTGAGCCGAGTGACATGAGCTCCGTGGCCGCCGCATTGCCTAAAGGCGCTGGGCCGGGAGATTCGCATCGATCGGCAACGAAGCACTCAAAGCGCTCAGAGGTGGATGCGGCTAACCGATCCCGCCCTTTGGCCGCGCAGCCGCGCAGATCGCCGCCAGCAAGCGAGACACTCGCGACGCTGGTCAGCCACGGCCGCGCCGCATCGATCGCCACATTCCACCTGGAACCCTTGCGCATACTACTCACGCTCCACGACGTCGAAGCGGGCTCTCTTGCGAGGGTATCGAACGTAGCGCTCTCTCTCGTCATCCCAGCCAAGGTAGCGGAAACTTTTATCCACGACCGCGCATATCTCATCAAGAACCTGCTGCATGGCTTCGATGTCGATGTCCTTGCAATTCAGTCGCCGATAGAGCAAAGCCCACGCGGCGACATAGTCGTCGAAATAGCGCGCGTCACTCGAACCAATGATCAACTTCGGACGGTTGATCGATCTCGAAAACGCACGTCCCAACCCCGATGATGCTCCGCAGCACGTTGACATCACGAGGATCTTCGGCGCTGGATGCGAGCCCTGGAACATTTCTACGAAGTCAGCCCAAAGAAGGCCACTTTCGACGCACACAACCCATCAAAGGCGAAAGCTGTTGATCGGCCCCCGTGTCCGCGCAGCCACGCGGATGGTCAGCCAGCAAGCGAGATACACACGACGCCGGTCAGCTAATGGCTGCGCCGTAAGCACAAGGCATGGCCGACCACACGACAGAAAACCCAGAACCGTGAAGGTGCTGATAATGACGACCAATCTTTCCGTAAGTCATGCATTTCTCCGTCGAAGACTGGTCAATAGAACACACCGATGAGTATGACCCTGATCTGGATCAGCCAGACATGACCAATCGGCACTGGCGGTTCACGGTCAGGTGATCGACCGTGACGTTCCACTTTGGAACCCGTGCGCACATGGCCAAGCTCTCGTCCGGCCACGCGAGGTACTCTCGTGGCATCAGCCGCCTCATACTGGGTGCAATGGGAGGCAGTCCTTCGCACGACAGAGGCTTTTCACAAATGTAGTGTGCAGCTTAGGTCAAGATGGTCATGGAGCATGGAGCATGGAGCATGGACAGCTTGTTCCCGACCGAGCCGGCTCGACTGACGAGCGCGATCCGCGCATCTTATGCACAGCGGATTGAAATCAGCGTTCCGGTTTGTCGTCCCGATCAATTAGTATCCGCTCGGCGGCTCCGTCGAGATCTTCGTATTGACCGCTTCGCAATGCCCAGACGAAGCCGGACACACCCAGTGCACCCAGAAAAAGGGCCACTGGTATGAGATAGAGCAACGTCGTCACGAGGATTATGCCGAATAGCTGACTGCGGAGCGTCCGACTTTTTGAATAACTTGCAGCGTCGCATTCGCCCCGAAGCCGTGCAAGCGCAATGCGTTTCCAATAACAAGCACCGATGAGGCAGACATGGCAATCGCCGCTAACAAAGGCGTGGCGTGCCCGAGGATGGCGATTGGTACTGCCACCGCATTGTAGACGATCGCAATCGCGATGTTCTGGCGGATCAGGTGTCCCGCCTTGCGCGAGACGTCCAGCGCGAGAGGCACTGCCAGAAGGCTTTCGCGCAGGAATACGAAGTCGGCGGCATTGCGGCCAATGTCGGCGGCGGTAGCTGGAGCGATCGAGACATGCGCCGCGCTGAGCGCCGGCGTGTCGTTGAGGCCGTCGCCAACCATCAGAACCTTGTGTCCGTCTTTCGCCAGGGTCTCGATGCGCTCGACCTTGCCGGATGGCAGCAGGCACGGAACGAAGTCCTTGACACCCAGCATTTCTGCGACTTCACCGCAGGCACCCGCAGTATCGCCCGACAGCATTTCCACTGACACCCCGGCATGGCTCAATTGCCCGATCGCCGCCTTGGCGTCTGCGCGCAGCGCGTCCTCAAAATCGAAGGTCGCGACAATGAACCCGTCTTTTGTCAGCACGGTTCCGCCATGTTTGCCTTCACCACCGGTCCGGGCTCTCCATCCAGCCCATCCGCGTCGGCCTAGCCGCCAGGTGCTTCCGGCTCCAGTGGCTTCGATTCCAAACCCTGGATGCTCGGTGACGGCATCAAATTTGTACTGCCCGCCGGGATGGGCAAAACCGGCTATGGCCTTTGAAAAAGGATGGCGGGAATGCGTAGCCATGTCTCCCGCGACTGCCAGCATGGCCGGATCGATCGACGATGCATTGACCAGCCGGGGCTGGCCGAGCGTGAGCGTTCCGGTCTTGTCGAACACCGCTGTATCAATCGTCGCCAGGCGCTCCATGGCAGAACCGTCCTTTACCATGATGCCGTTCTCAAACAGGCGCCGCGCGGCGACCACCTGAACGATCGGTACGGCGAGGCCGAGCGCGCACGGGCAGGTGATGATCAGAACGGCAATGGCGATGGTTATCGCCCGGTGCCAGTCGCCGGTCACCGCCATCCAGCCAAGGAACGTCGCGAAGGCTGTGAGATGAACCACCGGGGCATAGAGCGCTGAAACGCGATCGGCGATCCGGCGATAATGCGCGCGGCCGCCCTCTGCGGCTTCCATAAGACGAACCATTTCCGCCAGAAACGAATCCTTCGCGGCGGCTGTCGCCTCAATCGTCAGCGGGCCGGTAAGATTGAGCACGCCGGCCTGAACTGCTTCGCCCGGCGCCACGTTTTTCGGCGTGCTTTCGCCTGAGGCCAGCGAGCAGTCGAGATCCGACGTTCCCTGGATGATCTTGCCGTCGACGGGGATCCTCTCACCGGCTGCGATCAACAACCGCATGCCTGGTTCGATCTCGCCGACCGGCAAATAGTCGCGCGCGCCGTCGCTGCGCAGCACCATGGCGCCATGTGCGGCCAACTGGGACAGGCCTTTCACAGCGGTCCGGGCACGTTCGCGCATCACGTGATCCAACGTGCGGCCGATCAACAGGAAGAACAGCAGCGATACCGACGCGTCAAAATAGGCGTGATCGCCATGGTTGATCGTCTCGTAGAGGCTCATGGCGTAGGCGAGCGAAACACCGACCGCGATCGGCACGTCCATATTCATGCGGCCATGGCGCAAAGCATTCCAGGCCGAACGGAAGAAGATGCCGCCGGCGAAGGCGAGGGCAGGAATGGCGATCAGCGCCGAGACCCAGTGAAACAGGTCGCGGGTAGCACCTTCGGCGCCGGACCAGACCGAGACCGAAAGCAGCATGATGTTGCCCGCCGCAAAGCCGGCAACCGCGACCGCGCGGATCAAATCCGATAACGTCCTGTCCTTGTCGCCGACCTCGGAAGGGAAGAGATGCGCCTGGTAGCCTAGCCGCCCAAGCGCGACGACGAACGGTGGGACCTCGTCACCACGCCACCGGACAGAGACCCGTTTCGTCGACAGGTTGACGCGGGCGCTCTCGACGCGATCGAGCTTTCCCAGCGCCGTCTCGATCGTCTGGATGCAGCCTGCGCAATGAACCGTCGGTACTGAAAGATCGGTCTGGTGAAGATCATCGCCAAGCGATCGGCTCGCCAGCCTGATCTCCTGGCTGGACGGCAGGACCGATCCGGTGTTGACCAGATCAAGCGCCATTTCGGCGCCCGGTGCACAACAACTCATTGCAGCGCTCCATTGGAAATCATGATCCGGCGGACGTCGCGATACGGTTTGTCCAGACCGGCGTCGGCGTCGACTTCGACAATCCAGACGCCGTCCTTCGGCATGTGCTGGGCTGCGAATTCCTGGCCCGAGGCGGGTGCGAGGGTGACCGACTTGTCCTCCTTCTCGTACGCGGGATGGCGAAACAGCACCTTGACGCCGTGCAAGGGAACCGGCTTGCCGGCGACGTCGGCGAGGCCATAGCGAACTTCGCCCCATGCGATGGTCAGCTTGCCGGTCCAGCCAAGTGCTGCCTGCGCCCGTCCTTCCTCGGCCTTCTTGTTGAATTGCTGGCTCGCCACATAGGTGTTTTCGACGACGAGGCCAGTCCAGCTTGTGCTGGCGAGCGTTGCCATGGTCAGATTGACTGCGATGACCACGCCGAAAAAGGCCAGGATGATGACCAGCATGTGCCTGCCGGTGAATTCACGAGGCTTTTGTACATTGGCAGTCATCTGAGGGGCTCCGGCGCGTTGAAGGTGGCGGTGTACTCGTTCGACTCAAAGCTGGCTCTGTCCTCGACGCGGAACTTGAAGGTCTGTGCCGGAGCGCGGATCTGGTCCGCCGGCTGGCGAACGAAGACCCTCAGCATTTTCAGGCGGTCGGGTTCGACCGGAATGGCGAAGGAACGGCCTGCGGGGATGTCGTCGCCGACGACGACCATGTCAGCGCCTTCAAGGCCCTGCATGGTTACGACGATCGTCCTCGGCTCGGGGATCATGTTGAGCAGCTTGACGGTATAGCCATTGCGGATGGATCCGTCGGTCAGCGTGACGAACTGGGGATTGCGATCATGCAATACGTTCAGTTCGAGCCGATCGCGCGTCAGCAGCGAATAGAGCAGGCCGAGGCCGATCAGCGACCACAAGCCCATGTAGACGTAGGTGCGCGGCCGAAAGATCTTGCGGATGTGAAAATGCGCCACCTTGTCGGAGAACAGGCCATCAGCGGTCCTGATCAGCGATGGATTGACTGAGCTGGACCCGCCTGCAGTCGCCAGCATCATGTTGGCGTTGTAGTCGGAGAGCGTCGCATAGGCGATCAGCCCACGCTCCTTGCCGAGCTTGTCCATGACGCCGTCACAGGCGTCGATGCAGAGCGCGCAAGTGATGCATTCGAGCTGCTGGCCGTCGCGAATGTCTATCCCCATCGGGCAGACCGCGACACAGGCATTGCAGTCGACGCAGTCGCCCACGGGCTGGCCTGCGGCCAGCACCTTCTTGGCGTGGCGCGAACGCGGTTCGCCGCGCCAGTCATTGTAGGTGACAGTGAGGGAATTTTCATCGAGCATGGCCGCCTGGATGCGGGGCCACGGGCACATATAGGTGCAGACCTGTTCGCGCATCAGACCGCCGAACGTGTAGGTGGTAGCCGTCAGGACGGCGACAGTGATGTAGGCGACGGGCGCCGCAGTGCCGGTGAAGAGCTCGCCGAGCAGCGTCGGTGCATCGGCAAAGTAGAAGATCCAGGCGCCGCCAGTCGCCGCCCCTATGACCAGCCAGATGGTGTGCTTGGACACACGCAGCATGAGCTTGCGCGCGGTCCAGGGACCTGCGTCAAGTTTCATGCGGGCGTTGCGGTCCCCCTCGATCGCACGTTCGACGACGAGGAACAGATCGACCCACACCGTCTGAGGGCATGCATAGCCGCACCAGGCACGGCCGACAGTCGAGGTGATCAGGAAAAGACCGACGCCCGCCATGACCAGGAGGCCGGCCACATAGAAGAATTCCTGGGGCCATATCTCGATGAAGAAGAAGTAGAAGCGCCGGTTCGCGAGATCGAGCAGGACTGCCTGGTCCGGGGCAAATGGACCGCGAGCCCAAGGCAGCCACGCAGCCAGGTAGTAGATGCCAAGTGTGATCGTCATCACCAGCCATTTGAAGCGACGAAAGTTGCCCGAGGCGCGCTTCGGAAAGATCTTTTGACGCGCGGCATAAAGCGGCTTGCGGGTTTTGGCGGAATTGACAGTTTCTGTTTCGAGCCGTGTCAACTGCGTCTTATCACGCATGTGCAACTCCACTTTCCCAGCCAATGTCAGGGGCACCTGTCGTAAAGCCTCGCGGTAGGATAGCCTTGCCGGGTTGTGCAGATCGCATTAGGGATGGTGTCGAGGCCCGGCTCACGCCGGGCCTCGTCCGCTTGGCAGGGGGGACCGAAGAATAGGACTTCCATTCCTATTCTCCGCCGCCAAGCGAATGGACATAAACTGCAAGTTCCTTGACCTTGATCTCGCCGAGACGGCCAACCCAGGCCGGCATGACGCCCTGTTTTGGCGCACGGACCTGTGCGGCGATGGCTGTCTCACCGGATCCATAGAGCCAGATCGCATCGGTCAGGTCGGGGGCGCCGAATTCCCTGTTGCCTTTTGCATTGTCGCCGTGACAGGCGACGCAGTTCTCGGCAAAGACCTTGGCGCCGGGTTGGATCAGACTTGCATCGCGGACCTTGCCGGAAAGGCTGGCCACGTAGGCGCTGACTTGTGCGATCTGGTCGGCGGTAATGATGTCGCCGAAGGCCGGCATTTCCGACAGGCGCGTGTCCGGATCGGATGCGAAGCGGATGCCGTGCGTAATCGTCTGCTGGATCTGCTCGGCCTTGCCGCCCCATAGCCAGTCGTCGTCGTTGAGATTGGGAAAGCCCTTGGAACCTTGGGCGCCGGAGCCGTGACATTGTACGCAATTGACCTTGAAAGCGGCGCCACCGGCGGCGATTGCGAATTCGCGCAGGCCGTCGTCCGCGGAGATCTCCGAGACGCTCTTGGACTCCACCGCCGAGATATATTTGCCCTTGGCGGCCTCAGCCGCAGTCAGCTCGTTCCTGACCTCGTTGCGGCTGGAATAGCCGAGCACACCCTTCGTCGCCGAGTGCAACAGAGGCCATGCTGGATAGGCGATGGTGTAGCCTATCGCCCAGACAATGGTGACGTAAAAGGTGATAACCCACCATCTGGGAAGCGGGTTGTTCAGCTCCCGGATGCCATCCCATTCGTGGCCGGTGGTCGAGACGCCAGAGATTTCATCGATATGCTCGTCGCTCATGATCACTCGTCCTCGAGCGGAATGCGGGCCGCTTCGTCGGCCAGCCTTCGGCTGCCGGGGCGTAGGGCAAAGGCGATGCACCCCACGAAGAACAGCGCCATCGCAACCAGGCCCCAGCTGTCGGCAAACGCCCGCATCAAATTGTAGGTCATCAGCGTTCTCCTCAGCGGTAGCCGGCGGCTTCGTCGTAATTTTTGAAGTCGACCAGTGTGCCAAGCATCTGCAGGTAGGCGAGCAGGGCATCCATTTCGGTGACCTGTTGCGGGTTGCCGTCGAAGTCGCCGATCTTGGCTTTTGGGTAACGCGCCTCAAGGCCTGATGTGTCGGCATTGGGATCGGCCTGCGCCGCCAGATCCGCATTGGCGTGGACGATCATGTCATCGGTGTAAGGGACGGCTACAAGCCTGTTGGCGACCAGATGCGTTGAGAAATCCTTCACGTCGATCGGCGTGTCTTTCAGGAACCCATAGCTCGGCATGATCGATTCCGGCACCACCGAGCGCGGGTCGGTAAGATGCGCGACATGCCATGCATTCGAGTAGCGGTCGCCAACTCTGGCGAGATCCGGCCCGGTGCGCTTCGATCCCCACTGGAAGGGGTGATCGTACATGGACTCGGCAGCTAGGCTGTAGTGGCCATAGCGCTCAACTTCGTCGCGGAACGGCCTGATCATCTGGCTATGACAGAGGTAGCAGCCCTCGCGCATATAGATGTTGCGCCCGACAAGTTCGAGCGGCGAATAGGGGCGCATGCCTTCCACCTTCTCGATCGTATTGTCGAGATAGAAGAGAGGCGCGATCTCGACGATGCCGCCGACCGTCACCACGAGCAGCGAGCCAACGAGAAGAAGCGTGGCGTTCTTCTCGATGATTGCGTGTTTGTCCATCAAGCCCATTACCTGGCTCCTGATCGCGCAGGTCGGATGGCGACGGGGCTCGGCATCGGCTCCTCCTCGCGCTGGTGGCCGAGGATGGTCCTGGTGATGTTCCAGGCCATGATCAGCGCGCCGGAGAGGTACATGGCCCCACCGATGGCGCGCATGACATAGTAGGGGTGCATGGCGGCGACGGTCTCGGCGAAGGAGTAGACCAGGAAGCCCTGCTCGTCGTATTCGCGCCACATCAGGCCCTGCATGACGCCGGATACCCACATCACCGCGGCGTAGACAACGATACCAAGTGTCGCCAGCCAGAAATGCCAGGTGACCAGCCGCAACGAGTAGAGCCGTTGCCGGTTCCAGAGCTTCGGCACCATGTAGTAGATTGCGCCGAACGAGATCATGCCAACCCAGCCGAGCGCGCCCGAATGGACGTGGCCGATCGTCCAGTCGGTATAATGCGACAGCGAATTGACCGCCCGGATCGCCATGATGGGGCCTTCGAAGGTCGACATGCCATAGAAGGCGACGGCCATCACCATCATGCGTATGATCGGATCGGTGCGCAGCTTGTCCCAGGCGCCGGACAGCGTCATCAGGCCGTTGATCATGCCGCCCCAGGACGGCATCCACAGCATGATCGAGAACACCATGCCGAGCGTCTGCGCCCAATCGGGCAAGGCGGTGTAGTGCAGGTGATGCGGCCCGGCCCAGATGTAGAGAAAGATGATCGCCCAGAAATGGACGATCGACAGCCGGTACGAATAGACTGGCCGGTTCGCCTGCTTGGGCACGAAATAATACATCATGCCGAGGAAGCCGGCGGTGAGAAAGAAGCCGACCGCGTTGTGGCCGTACCACCATTGCGTCAAGGCGTCCTGGACCCCTGAAAAGGCGGAGTAGCTCTTGGAGCCCAGGAACGAGACTGGTATGGACAGGTTGTTGACCACATGCAGCATCGCGATGGTGACGATGAACGACAGGTAGAACCAGTTGGCCACGTAGATATGCGGTTCCTTGCGCTTCAGGATCGTGCCAAGGAACAGAATGAGGTAGGCGACCCAGACGATGGTCAGCCAGACATCCACATACCATTCGGGTTCGGCGTACTCGCGGCCCTCGGTGATGCCGAGCAGGTAGCCGGTCGCGGCCATGACGATGAACAGCTGGTAGCCCCAGAAGACGAACCAGGCCAGATCACGGCCGAAGAGGCGGGCGCGGCAGGTGCGCTGCACGACATACAGAGACGTGCAAAGCAGCGCGTTGCCGCCGAAGGCGAAGACGACACCGGATGTGTGCAACGGCCGCAAACGACCGAAATTGAACCAGGGCTGGATGTTGAGATCGGGGTAGGCGAGCTGCAGCGCGATCACCACGCCGACCAGCATGCCGACGACACCCCAGAACACGGTGGCGATCGCGCCGTAGCGGATCGGACCATCCATGTAAGCGGATGGGTCAATCGGAGCTGCTGGCTTGAACTCCGTGTTGCGCAACAGGATCGCAGTGAAACCAGCCACTGCGAAGAACAACACCCACATGTGTCGGCGGAAAGGTTCATCCACGCCGAAGCCGGCGGCCACCAGGGCCGCAAAAGCGAACACGCTTAGAAGGACGATCTCTGTGCCGAATTTCATTGCAGATCCCGATCTCGAATCTGGTGGATGCCAAATCCGCAGCGCACTAATCGCGCAGCCGCCGCCCCCTCGCCCTGATCTATGTCAGGCCGCAAGATTTTGTGTCGGCGGCGCAATCAGCAGGTGGCGAATGAACGAGGAACGCAGCGCGGGCTCACCCCCCTCATGGAAGGCGTTCCCTGGGTTGGGCGGGCGCAGACGCGATCGCTGAGGCGAAAGCTGAGGCCCTGCGCGCGTTGGATGCTATTGCCGATGCCCTGCCAAACGTTGTTCGGATCCCATTGGAAACGAACGCGATCGTTCCGCCGAGCCGTGGCAGATTAAGGACCATGCTTCGCCGGTATGTGCCGAAACACACCTGGCGATTGGTCACGTTCCTATCAAAGCCCGAAAGCTGTTTGTCTCGACCGTGACGCCGCTTCGTCGAAGGCGCGGCAACATCGCATTAAAAGGCAAACACGGCCCGCCCCGGAGTCATGCGACATGGCCTCGCCGCTTAGGGCCGCTCGCGTCCGCCGCCACAGCGCTTCTCCAGACGGCTTATGCTGTCCACCGTCACATGGCGTGCGTTCTCAATCCGAATCACCCCGTCAGCCCGCAATCGCGTCAGTTGGCGGCTCACGGTCTCGTTGGTGATTCCAAGGAAATCAGACATTTCGACACGCGTCAGCGGCAGATCGAAGGACGCCGACCCGGAAGCCGCATCGAGACTGGAATCGATATTCCGGGCCATCATGAGGAGAAAAGTCGCTACCTTTTCCGGAGCTGTCTTGCGCCCCAGCGTCACCATCCACTCGCGCGCCTCATCGAGTTCATTCAGCGTCTGTTTGAGCAGGCGATGCTCGAATTCCCGTGACGCCTTCATCATCCGTTCGACGGCCGCTCGCGGAAACGAACACAGCGTGACTGCTGTTGCCGCTTCCGCATTGATCGAGCTTTCCACCTTGAAAGGACGTCCCAGAAAATCCGGTGCAAACTGGAGACCGACGATCTGCTGGCGCCCATCCGACAGGCTCTTTGATAGCTTTACAACGCCTGAAAGCACGTTGGAGTAGCTGTCGACGTTCTGTGCCTCGCCGGTCAACTCCATTCCTGACTCGATCCGGCGACGCGAGCAAGTCTTGGCGAGCCCAACCAAATTGTCTGGATCGAGCGCACCGCAGACACCGCGACGCCGTGCCTCGCAAGGGAAGCAAAGAACAGGAATGCCGGAACTATGAATGTCTTGCCGAAAGGTCATGCGTTCGCCTTACCCGATCCTAACTGCCGGCAGGATACCCATCCAGGGTAGAGAAATCCTGCGGCGGTTTGTCCATGAGCGCGGCTGATCGAGATCAGGGTCTGCTTCAGCGATGCGTGCAGTGTTCCGGCGGGCAACACGGTGAACGCGAGATGCAATCGGAAATAGCTGTCAAACTCAGCGAGAACGTCCCACGCTACACCAGCTATCCGACGGCGCCGCATTTCCATTCGGGGATCGATGCTGCCATTTACCGTGGCTGGTTGGAGACGCTGGAAAGCGGCGACGAAATCTCGCTGTACCTGCACATTCCTTACTGCGACAAGCTCTGCTGGTTCTGCGCCTGCCACACCAAGCAGACGCACCAATATGAGCCGGTGGCCGCTTATCTGCGCTCGCTGAATGCCGAAATCGTCACGATTGCCGGTCTGCTGAGCGGCAAGGCACATGTCCGTGCAATCCACTTCGGTGGCGGTTCGCCAACTATTCTGAGGCCCGATGATATGGTTGCTCTTGGAGCGGCCTTGCGGGACAGCTTCGACTTTCTCCCGGATGCTACGGTCAGCATCGAAATCGAAACCAACGACATGGACAAGGCGCGCCTTGATGCACTTGCTCAAATCGGCGTAACCCGGGCGAGCCTCGGCGTGCAGGATTTCGATCCGCAAGTGCAAAAAGCAATTAATCGTGAGCAGAGTTTTTTGCAGACCAAGGCAGTCGTCGACGGGGTTCGTTCGCGGGGCGTCGAATCGGTCAATCTGGACCTGCTCTACGGGCTCCCGAATCAGACACGCGAGACGATCTGTTCCACGGTGGCGCAGGCACTGACCTTGGAGCCAGACCGGATGGCCCTGTTCGGCTACGCACATGTGCCCTGGTTCAAGAAGCATCAGACGATGATCGACGAGGCATGGCTGCCGAGTCCCACTGAGCGTTTCGCCCAATCTCAACTCGCGGCGCGGGCAATTGTCGCCAAGGGATATGAGGCAATAGGACTCGATCATTTCGCGAAGCCCGACGATGCGCTGGCCATAGCGGCCCGCGCAGGGGTTTTGCATCGCAATTTTCAGGGCTACACTGAGGATCGCTGCCCGACACTGATCGGACTTGGCCCTTCGTCCATCGGTCGTTTTCGCCAAGGCTACGTGCAAAACATGGCTTCGACTGCCGGGTACGGGCGCATGGTTGCGGATGGCGGGTTGGCTGCCGTCCGCGGCGTTGCCCTTTCCGACGACGATCGCGTCCGTGGCTGGATCATCGAGCGGCTGATGTGTGATTTTGCCTTCTCGGCAGTCGATCTGGTGGAGCGGTTCGGCAAAGCCGGCGAGCAGCTCCTTCATCGCTCGAGGTCCATCGCACTCCACGATCCTGCCCGAGCGCTTGAATTCGATGGTGACAGTTTCCTCGTACGGACTGAAAGTCGCCCCTTCATTCGAACCATCGCGGCCAAGTTCGATACATATTTCAAAGGGGGAACGGCGAGGCACTCGGTGGCGGTCTGAGCAAAGCACAGTGCGCTCGCCGTTTGGTCGATCGGCGAACCAGCTGCGTTCGTTTTGACCGCTCATAGGCGACTACCGCATCAAATCGAAAATGCAAACTTAGGCTGTTGCGCGGTATCTCCTTCCACATCCTCTCTTGCGCATACCTACATTCCAAGGGGTTTGATCCTATGCTTCGCGAGGAGCAGGTAGGTCGCGACAGCTAGGCAATGTTCCAGCTGCCCTAGCGGAGGAGTCACGATTTTCCGGCAAGCTCCGTCGGCAGACGTTCTTTTCTGGCCCTGGCAAAGGCTCGGTCGCCTTCCAGAAACGCCGCCAGCATGAAAGGGATGAGTTCTGCCACGGTTTCAGACTGACCATAGGTCTGACGGTAAAGTGCAGCATACTCCTTGAGTGTTTGGCTCAGCTCCGCGCTGACGGTAATGGTGATCTTCGAAGCTGTTCGGTCCGGAAGTTTTCCAAGTTTCAGGTCAGCCATGATAACTCCTGCTCAACTGGCGTATGGCCGCAGCACGATGTCCTTGTGCACGATGACGCGCAGTGGCCAACCTGGGCGGACGACGATGGTGGGCTGGATATTGAGGTTTTTTTCGGTGATGCGCTGGCCGGCTCGACTGGCGTTCTGCTGGGCTGATTCCCGGATCGCCTTGACCAGATCGCTCTCGTTTTCGCCGAGGCTGAATTCTGTGCCGACACCGAGCAATGTGGCAAGCGCCACTCCCTTGATCATCTGCCAAGTGTGGAAATCGACTTTGTCTTCCAGCCCTGCGTAGCCGGCGGTGTCGCTCGCGGGCAGATTGTCGATTTCGGCCGACGAGCCGTCGGGCAGCAGAATGCGCTGCCAGACCAGCAGCGCTCGCTTTTGCCCGAACGCGACGACGCTGTCGTAGACGCCGATAAGACGTGAGCCCTGCGGAATCAGCAATATGTTGCCCGTGACCGTGTCGTGCACATTTTCGGTGACTTGCGCGACGACAAGGCCCGGCAAATCGGAATTGATGCCGGTGATCAGGCTGGCGGCAATCACGCTGCCAGCCATCAGTTGATATGGCGAGATCGGCGTCTGAAGCGCATGCGGATTGTAGATCCCGCCAGTGCTCCGCTGGCTGAGAAAATCAAGCTTTCGCTGCTGATTGTTCTGGTCGCCTTCCGCCGCCGCCACCGAGGCTGACGCGCGTCCTGCTTCGGATTGGGGAAGCGCCTCAAATGGATGCTGAGCAGTTTGCACGCTCTCTCCGACATCTGTCTGTTGAGCTCGATTTTCGACGCGGAAAAGCACCCGCGATTCACGCGCTTCGATCGCCTGCTGCGCTAGACGCTGCTCCTCGGCCGAGATGTCTTGGCCCGGCACGATGCCGAGCTGGCGCTGCCGCTCGAGGATGGGGCGGCCGAGGTCGCCCGGCAAAGGTAGCCCAAGGACGGGAGGCTTTGGCTTCATGCCGGAATAGTCATGGGGAAGCGTATCGAGTCCCTCGGCGGTTGGTTTGCGCTCAGTGTTGTAGAGATCTTCCGCCTGATCCCTGATGCGAAGGGCCGGCCCCTGGAGGGCGATCATGGTAACGCCGAAGACAGCGCCGGATCCGAGCGCTGCGATAGCGATGATCACACCGCGCCTGAACCGCACCACGCGGCGGGGAGAGGCCCGAAGCTGCAGTTCCTCGGGATCCAGTTTCGGCGGGATGCCAGAGCGGGAATTTTCGATCATGAGCCCTCACCTCGCCGGCTGCCGCGAAAGAGCGAGATCCGCCGTTGCGGTTGCCTGCCGTCAATCCTGCTGATGCGGATCACCTGCTGCCGCTTGGTGCCGAGGCGAAGTTCGGCCGCGGCGAAGAGCCGATCGACGATGTAATAGTTGCCGCGCACGCGATAGTTGACGAGCTCGCTGCTCCCATCTGCGCCGACGATGAAGAGTGGTGGCGCCTCGCCCTGATCTATGCGACGAGGGAACTCAATATAGACCTTGCTGCCGTCGTCGAAGGCTCGCGTCGGTCTCCAGGGCGGTGTGTCGCCACTGATTGAGTAGCGAAAGCGAAGGTTTTCGAGCGCGATGTTCGACGCGACCGGTGTAACTGCCTCGGCTTGAGCATTGCGCTGGCGAAGCGCGATGATCTGGTCTTGGCTGTAGGTCCAGGAGATTGCCGCCATTGCGGTCTTCTCGGTGCTTTGAAGCTGCAAATGATAGGTCCGCCGGTCCGTCGTAATGACGACATTGGTGGCAAGACCCGGCGCGAAGGGTTTTACCAGAACATTGGTGCGCTGATTGTCACCGGTGCCGCTTGCGGTATCGCCAATGACCCAGCGCACGGTGTCGCCAGCCGACACGGCGGTTAGTTTCTCGCCCGGCTGCAGAGCGATGTCGGTCACGCGCTCCGGCGCGGCATAGAGTTGATAAAGCGCGCCATCGGTGAAGGGGTAGACTTGCACTGCATTAACATACCCGTACTTGGTGGGTTGCTGGGTCGCGGCTTTGTTGGCATCAGCGACGCGTTCTTCAGGAGGGCGCTTGTCCTCGGCCTTGCCGGGCTCGGGCTGCATTTGGCCAGGCAGCGGCAGTGGTTTTGGCACCTCGACAATTCTAATCGGCCTCTCCGGCGCTTTTTCGATCGCGGCCGGTTTGAAGTCGGCAGCGTCATAGGAAATCTCAGGCGGCGGCACCTTCTTCGATGCACAAGCGGAAACGACCGCTGCCGACACCGATAGGATCAGCACGGCACGAATCGGTGACATTTTACCTTTCATTGGTGGACTCCGTCGGAGAAAGGGGGGCTGGGACGGCGCTGTCGAGCTCGCGTGACCAGTCAATGGCATTGATGAAGACGCCGAGCGGATTCTTGCGCAGCTGATCCGTATTGCTTGGCGAGCGGATCACGATCGTGAGGATCGCAGTCCAGCGCATCGTGCTGGCAAGGCTTCCGCGCTCAAACACCTGCTCGGTCCATTTGACCTGGAATGAACTTTCGGAGGCTCTGACCACGCTGGTGACCTGTACCGAAACACTGCGCGTTCCGATCTGACCGAAGGGGTCGTTCGCCTTGGCGTATTCGTTGAGGAAGAGCGCTGCGCGATCGCTAGCAAAGTCGTACGCTGCCAACCAGTTCTGCCGAACCAAAACCGGATCGGTGGAAACGGAACGGACATTCTGGATGAAGCGGCCGAGATGCCAGGCGATCTGAGCATCCGAGGGCTCATAATTCCGGACCGCCGGCGCGACGGCGCGCGTCTCGCCGAAGCCATCGACCTCGACGACATAAGGCACGACACGGCTTTGCATCGACTGCCATACGAGTCCGCCGGAAAGCCCGGTCGCCAAGGCCAGGCAGCCAAGGGCCATGATCCGCCAGTTCCTGGCCTGCAGTCGAGATGAGCCGATGCGCTCGTCCCACAGTTGGGCGGCTTTTTGATACGGCGTGACCGGTTCGGGTGTTTTGCCGTAACGGTGCACGGGTCGCTTGAAGAGCATCTAGTCATCCTTGTCGTTGAGAGAGGGGTTGGCGCTGCCTCCCGGCCGGTCTCCGTCTCGGACAGCTTGCATGGCAGCGTGGCGATTTGCCCGGGCGGTCTGTTCAGAACGTAGGCGCCTTGCCCACGTCGGCGCCGAAACAGTGGCCGAACCGGCAGAGCGTTCGGTCATTGACGCTGTCGGCGCGCCGCCGGTCGCGGTCCACGCGGCATCGCGCCCGGCATCGGCGTTGCGCCCAACACTTGCAGTGGCGGATCGCGCTATGCGTATAGCGGCGCCGCCAGCTGCACTGGTTACACCATGCATTCCAGCAGCCACACCGGAGAGGCCAGCGTCGGGCGAGGTTGCGCGCCCGATCTGCCATGACGTGGAAGCAGCCGATCCCATTGTTGTGCCGGCTCGGATGGCGGCGAGACCGCCGCTGGTTGCCATACGCGCGCCAGCAAATGCTGTGCCTCCAGCAACGAGTGATACACCCGCTGCCGCCGCGGTCGTGCCGAGGGCGGCGCCCGCCCCAAGCTGCGGTGCGCCTGAGACAAGACCCGACGCGATCCCCGGCCCAAAAATGCCAAGGCCAAGCAGTGCCAGTGCGCCCAGTACCTGGGACATGGCACCGGCAAGATCCGGCTCCTTGCCTTGCAATGCGGAAGCGAACTCCCCGAAGAGCGTGGAGCCGATACCGACAATGACGGCGAGCACCATCACCTTGATGCCTGACGAGATAACATGGCCGAGCACGCGTTCGGCCAGGAACGCTGAACGGTTCCAAAGTGCGAATGGAACCAAAACAAAACCTGCCAGCGTGGTGAGCTTGAACTCTAGGATGGTGATGAAAAGCTGGATGGAAAGGATGAAGAAGGCGATGATAACCAGGAACCAGGCCATCAGCAGCACGAAGATGGTCAGTGCGTTGCCGAAGATTTCCGGGAAGCCCAGGAGCTGACTGGCTTGGTCAAGCATTGGCCAAGCACCTTCGAAACCGGTCGCGGCAATGCGGCCCGGGCGCAAGAGATTGTCTGCCGACAGATTGCCGGCCGACGCCTTAATCCCGAGACCGGCAAAAGAACGATAAACGATATCGGCGAGGTTCTTGAAATTGTTCAGAATGAAGGCGAAGACGCCAACATAGAGCACCTTGCGGACAAGCCGGCCGAGAACGCTGGTTTCGTCGCCGAGCGCCCACGCCAGGCCGGCAAGTGTGATGTCAATGCCGATCAGAATGGTAGTGAGGAAGGCGAGGTCGCCCGATAGCAGACCGAACCCGCTGTCGATGTAGCGGATGAAGGTCTCCATGAAGCGATCGATGACGCCAAGGTCGTTCATGCCGCTGCCTTTCTCGTCGTGATGAACTCGTGATTAATTGCCGGGATAAGCCGAGCCGGTACCCAAGAACCGCTTCGTCATCTCGCGGGCGGCTTCGTCTGACTGGGCCTTGCGGGCGGCATCCTCGGCCTCAGCTCGAAACTGCGTTGCGAGCAGCGTCTGGATCTGCATCTGCTGTTTTGTCGAAAGCGCCATCAGCTGGTTGGTGGCCTGGCTTGCCTGAAGCGCACCGGCCGCCCCTTGGCTGCGGTTGACGAGATCGGCGAGCAGATCGCCGTCGGCGCGGACGTTCTCGACGATTTGCGACTGGACACCCATGGTCTGGCGGAACGCCTGCATGGCGGTTTGCCAACGCTCCCGCGCAGCACTCGCCACATCGCTGACTTTGATCGTGGCGTCGTAGCTTTCCGGATATTGGCTGCGCCACTGGTCTTGAAGCTTGCCCAGATCAAAGCTGAGGCCACTCGCCTGGTCCATCAAGCCGTCGATGCGATGGAGCGAACCGGTGAGTTGGCCAACGGAAGAGAAATCCAGACGCTGAAGATTGCGCGCCATGTTCTGCAGCATGGTCGCCTGATTCTGCAGCGACTGGATTTGGTTGTTGATCTGCTCCAATGCGCGCGCGGCCGTCAGCACGTTCTGCGCATAATTGGACGGATCGAACACGATAAGGGCGTACGCGGGCTGCACATAGTCGGCCATAGGCTTGGCGATCAGGGAAACGGTGATCAGGCCGGAGAGAAGGCGTCGCCGCATCATGAGAATTGCTCCTTGTCTGGTTGAGGGAATTGCTTGAGAAGTTCGCCGGCCCAATCGAGGCCGCGCGCGATCAGGAACTGCGAGGCAAAGCTGCCTTGCCCGTCTTCGGACATGATCCTGTCGATCAGAGTCTGCGTGGCCGGATCGGAAGCACCGCAAAGCGCAAGAGCGATGGGGCCAAGCTCGAGCTCGAACAGACGGTTGCCGCGGCGCGATTGCAGATAATACTGACGCTTCGGCGTGGCGCGGGCGATCAATTCGATCTGCCGCTCGCTTAAACCGAAGCGCTCGTAGGCTGTGCGCGCCTGGGGTTCCACGGCACGATCATTGGGAAGGAAAATGCGCTGCGGGCAGCTTTCGATGATTGCCGGCGCTATGCCAGAGCCCGCGATATCAGCCAGCGACTGCGTAGCGAAGACAACCGACACGTTCTTCTTTCGCAGCACCTTCAGCCATTCGCGGATGCGGGCGGCGAACAGCGGATTGTCGAGATAGACCCACGCCTCGTCGAGCATGATCAGCGTGGGCCGTCCGTCGAACCGTTCCTCAAGTCGCTGGAACAGATAGGTAAGCACCGGCAGCAAAGCGCCTTGGCTGTGCATTAACTCCTCGGTCTCGAAACACTGCACATCCGACAAGGCCAGCCCATCATGATCGGCATCGAGCAGGCGGCCGAAGGGACCGTCGAGCGTGTAGGGCATCAATGCGGTCTTCAGCGCATTGGATTGAAGCAGGACCGAAAGACCGGTCAGTGTGCGTTCCTGCGCCGGCGCGGTGGCAAGGCTGGCCAGCGCTGACCAAATAGCCTCCTTCACCTCCGGCGTGACGGTGACGTTCTCGTGGGCAACAAGGCTGGCGATCCATTCGGCCGCCCAGCTTCGGCTAGCCTGGTCGTTGATGCTGCGCAGTGGCTGAAAGGCAAGGGAACCGTCCGCTCCTAGCGCGTGGTGTTCTCCACCCATGGCAAGTGTTGCAGCACGGGCCGAATTGCCTTTGTCGAAGACATAAACCTGGGCGCCGGCATAGCGCCTGAACTGCAGAGCAATCAGAGCAAGCAGAACCGACTTGCCGGCGCCGGTCGGACCAACAACCAGCATGTGGCCGACATCTTCGACGTGGGTGGAAAGCCGAAACGGTGTCGACCCACTGGTCTCGGCAACGAAAAGCGGTGGCGCTTCGGTTTGGGTGACTTTCGCGAGATGCTCGTTTGTCGCAGGACCGGCCCAAACCGACGACAGCGGCATGAGATGGGCAAGGTTCAATGTATGAACGAGCGGTTGGCGAACGTTAGCGTAGACATGGCCAGGCAATGAGCCGAGCCAAGCCTCGACCGCATTGACGCCTTCTCGGATCGTGGTGAAGCCGAGCCCATTGATGATGCGCTCGACCGCGCGAAGCTTCTCTGCAGCGGCTTGGCGATCCTCGCCCCACACCGTCACGGTGGTGGTGAGATAGCCGAAACTCACATGATCACCGCCCAATGCCTGAAGGGCTTCGTCGGCATCGAGCGCCTTGTTGTCGGCATCGTTATCGACAAGCGGGACCGGCTCGTTGGTAATGACCTCGCGTAGGATTGCCACGATCGATTTGCGCTTGGCAAACCACTGCCGGCGCAATCGCGTCAGCGTCTTCGTGGCTTCCGTTTTCTCGAGCGGAATGAAGCGCGTCATCCAGCGATAGGCGAAATCCTGATGATTGAGGGTATCGAGGATTCCGGGCCGGGTGAGGTTCGGAAAGCCGAGGATGGTCAGTGTGCGAAGATGCTGCTCACCCAGCATCGGCTCCAGGCCACCGGTAAGCGGCGCATCGACCAGGATTGCATCCAGATATATCGGCGTTTCCGGGGCCATGATAGGATGGCGACGAGGCGAAATCGTGCCGTGGAGGTAGGTCAACGTCTGAGCATCATCGAGGACGCGTACTTCGGACATGAAACCCGAGAAGAGATCGAGCACGCGGTTGGTCTCGTCACGGAACCTCGCCAGATCCTGGCGCCAGTCTCTTTCTCCTCGGGAATAATGAGAGTCGACGAGCGCGCTTTCTGCGCGCGCCTGGGCGTCCGGCGGTGGCATAAACACCAAGGTCAGATGATAGCGGCTCTCGTAGTGCGCTACCTTCCCCTCGAAAGCAGCGCGGCGTTCTTCGTCGACCAGCCACGACGCGGCGTCAGGAAAATGCGAGTTCGGATAGCCCAGCGCTTCTGTGCGCTCGGCCTCAAAGAACAATGCCCAGCCAGAGCCAAGGCGTCTGAGAGCATTGTTCGCCCGGGCGCAAATGCCGACGAGTTCAGCCTCCGTCGCACTTTCGAGATCCGGGCCGCGGAACCGCAACGTCCGCTGAAAGCTGCCGTCCTTGTTGAGCACGATGCCGGGCGCCACCAAGGCAGCCCAGGGTAGATGGTCGGCAAGCCGGTCGGCTTTGCTTCGATATTCCGAAAGGTTCAGCATGCAAGCCACCCCTTCAGACGTAGGTGGCGCACAAGCACGCTGGCGAAGTCCGGATCGCGTCTTGCGGCAAACACCGCTAACGAGTGGCCTGCGATCCAAAGCACCAGACCAGCAATCCATTGCTGCAAGCCGAAGCCAATGGCCGCGGCCACTGTACCGTTGAGGATCGCCACCGCGCGCGGAGCCCCGCCGAGCAGGATCGGCTCGGTCAGCGCCCGGTGGACCGGTACTGCGAAGCCCTCGATATGCTGCTCCCCGGCGGCCATCAGACGAGCGCCCCACCACCGAAGGAGAAGAAGGAGAGGAAGAAGCTCGATGCCGCGAAGGCGATTGACAGACCGAAGACGATCTGAATCAGGCGCCGAAAACCACCGGCGGTGTCGCCGAAGGCAAGCGTCAGGCCGGTGGTGATAATGATGATCACCGCAACGATCTTGGCGACCGGTCCCTGCACGGACTCCAGGATCTGCTGCAGCGGCTGCTCCCACGGCATGCCGGAGCCGGCGGCATAAACCGGGGCCGTGTTAAGAAACGCGAGCGCTGTGGACGAAAGAAAGCGAAGCTTCTTGCGCATGAGGAAGGCCTTTCAAAGCTGCTGGAGTTGCGAAAGCGTGAGCGGGGCAACGGCGTAATCGCCGCTGCCGTCGAGACCGGTGACCTCGGCGATTGCGTCGATGTGGCGCGACGAGCCGCGTCCCGCTATGAAGACGATCAGATCTATCGCCTCAGCGATGAGCCGGCGGGGAACGGTGACCACCGCTTCCTGGGCGAGTTGCTCAATGCGATAGAGAGCCGAGCGCGCGGAATTGGCGTGTACGGTAGCGATGCCGCCTGGGTGCCCGGTGTTCCATGCCTTCAGCATGTCGAGCGCTTCCGCGCCCCTCACCTCGCCCACGATGATGCGGTCCGGCCTGAGCCTCAGCGTCGAGCGCACGAGATCGGCAAGGGTGACCGAGCCCCGCCTTGTTCTCAGGGCAACGCAGTCCCTGGCCGCGCACTGCAGTTCGCGTGTGTCCTCGATCAGGATCACCCGATCGTCGCATTCGGCGACTTCAGCCAGCAGAGCGTTGGCGAGTGTTGTCTTCCCCGAGGAAGTGCCGCCGGCGATCAGCATGTTGCGCCGCTCGCGGACGGCCTTTTTCAGCGCATCGGCCTGCAGCGGCAGCATGATGCGTTCGGCAACATAGTCGGCCAGGGTGTAGACTTTCGCGGCGGGCTTGCGGATGGCAAAACATGGCGCCAACACCACAGGTGGCAGCAGGCCTTCGAAGCGTTCGCCAGACGGCAATTCGGCACTGACGATCGGGTTGTCGGCGTGCGCCTCGGCGCGCACGTGCGAAGCAACCAGGCGGATGATACGTTCTGCCTCGGACGGGTGCATGTGAACGTCGGTATCGACCCGACCTTCGCCTAACCGGTCGAGTCGCAGCGCGCCGTCGGGATTGACCATCACCTCGATGACGGACGGATCGGCCAGGGCTTCGGTGATTGCCGGACCCATGGCGGTGCGCAGCATGACACGCCGCCGGTGGTCGGCCTCGGGATGAGAGCTCATCCTTCCCCTCCCCCACCATTGTCTTTGCTAAGCGACTTTTTGCCGGAAGCGATCTGGCGGCCGACCTTCTCAACGAATTTCTCGAAACGCTCTTGGGCAATAGCCTGCGTTGCCCGATCCGGGACCGGCGTGTGGGCGTGAAGGGTGATCGAAAAGCGGATGAAGAGCGCCAGGCTCTCCAGGATCACCTCGGAATCGCGCCTGACGTGGGCAAGATCGCGGGAGAGCCGGTCAAGCCTTACGCCGTAGCGCCGATCGAACTCGCTCTCGCCACGCCGCTCGATGAACGCCTCGATCGCCTTCGCCACGATCGCTGATTTGGTCGTTGACGGATCGCGACTGAGGTTGTCCAGTTTCTCGCTGAGCTCCGGCTCAAGCAGAAACTGATGGCGAATGCGGTGCGGCTTCATGCGGCTCGTTCCGACGGCCCGGCGTTGCGCCGGCGACGGGAGAAGCATCGGCCAGACGCTCAAAATTGCTTATGGCCGTTATCTACGCTGAGGTGCGCTCTGCAACTCAGCGGACTTCAGAAGCCGGGAATGACATCGTCGCCCCTGCCCTCGTTGATACCGTAGGCGCGGGCCGCAGTGGAAATCCGATCCATGACACGCTTGTCCGCGAGCGCTTCGCTGTCATCGTCTGCGGGCTTGTACAGATCGGCCTGATCGGGCTCTTGAGAGACAACAACGTCTTCTTCGGGCAGGCTTGGATGGCGTTGCTGCTGAACGCCTCCCTCGTCTTCAACTGGCGCGTCGGCGCTTTCCTCGTCCGCAGCAAGTCGGCTATCGACGCTGCACACTTGTCCAGTCCAGCCGTCCGGGCGTGATGCAGGGCAGTCCGCATAGGGTCCGTCGTGCAGCACCGGCGCAGGCAGCACCCGATCTGTGAAATTCTGATCCTGATAATAGCGCAGCTTCTTGGCGCGGATCGGCGGCAACCCAGAAACCAGGACCAATTCGTCTGACGGCGGCAATTGCATCACCTCGCCTGGCGTCAGGAGCGGGCGCGCGGTTTCCTGGCGGCTCACCATGACATGTGAAAGCCAGGGCGCAAGCCGATGGCCCGCATAGTTGCGCATCGACCTAAGTTCGGTTGCGGTGCCGAGGGCATCCGAGATGCGCTTGGCCGTGCGTTCGTCATTGGAGGAAAAGGCAATTCGCACGTGGCAATTGTCGAGAATAGCATTGTTCTCGCCATAGGCCTTTGAAACCTGGTTCAAAGATTGTGCGATCAGATAGGAGCGAATGCCATAACCTGCCATGAAGGCGAGCGCCGTTTCGAAGAAGTCGAGGCGACCGAGCGCCGGAAACTCGTCCAGCATCATGAGCAGCTGATGCTTACGGCTCTTCTTCGGGTCCCCCTCCAGACGCTCCGTCAACCGCCTGCCGATCTGGTTCAAGATCAGTCGCACCAAAGGCTTGGTGCGCGAGATATCCGAAGGCGGCACGACCAGATAGAGCGACAGCGGTCGCTCTCCATCCACTAGGTCAGCGATGCGCCAGTCGCAGGACGAAGTGGCCGCCGCGACCGTTGGATCACGATAAAGCCCAAGAAAGGACATGGCGGTCGAGAGGACGCCTGAGCGCTCGTTTTCCGACTTGTTCAGGAGTTCGCGAGCCGCCGAGGCCACTACGGGATGGACCTGAGGGTTATGCCCCGTCCCGAGATGGTTTGTCGTCATCATCCGCCGTAGCGTTGCGGCAAACGAGCGTTGCGGGTCCGACAGGAAGGTGGCGACGCGGGCTAGCGTCTTGTCCTCTTCAGCGTAGAGCACGTGCAAAATGGCGCCAACTAGGAGTGAATGGCTGGTCTTCTCCCAGTGATTCCGTCGCTCCAGCGCGCCCTCGGGATCGACGAGGATGTCGGCGATGTTTTGAACGTCCCGGATCTCATCTGGGCCTTTGCGCACCTCCAGCAGCGGGTTGTAGCGTGCCGATCTCGGGTCGGTCGGATTGAACAGAAGGCAGTACGAGAATTTCGACCGCCAGCCGGAGGTCAACTGCCAATTTTCGCCTTTTATATCATGAATGATGGCAGACCCGGTCCAGGAAAGTAGCGTTGGAACAACCAGCCCCACGCCCTTGCCCGAACGCGTCGGCGCAAATGCCATGACGTGCTCCGGGCCGTCATGGCGCAGATAGCGATCGTTCAGCCTACCGAGGAAAACGCCCGCCGGCCGTAACAACCCTGCCGTCTCGACCTCATGAGTCGTGGCCCACCGTGAAGACCCATAGGTCGTAACCGACCCGCGCTGTCGCGCGCGCAAAAGCGAGCCTGCGATTGCGGCGGCACAGCCCAGGAATCCGCTGGCGCCTGCAAGCGTACCGGCTTTGTCGAAGACCTCCGGCGCATAAGCATCGAAGTGGAACCACCATTCAAACAGCTTCCACGGCTTGTAGATTGGCCAGCCGGCGAAGAGAAACCATGGTGCGCCGAGAGGCGTCTGGTAGGTCAGCATTTGAGCGCACCATTGGGTTGCCGTCCATACGCCGATAATGACAATTGCGCACACAACGGCGATCTGCCCGATCAGTAGCTTCGTAGGTGTCATCGGCTTGGCCCGCTGAACAACGCGACCTAGCATCGCGCGGTGCAGCCGGGACAGGAATGTTCCTCACATACGATTTGGGAGCAATGAACGACTTCCTACTATGCAGGTCGGTCAGCACGCGTGTTGCGCCTTCACGCGACACCATCCTCTCCATTCACCCTGAGGCCCGGCGCCGCCGACAGTTGCGTGACCGCTCCTCCGCAAAGTTATCTTCTGCGTTCAGGGAGCCAGGGCGCCTGGGCTGGCTGATGAACACCGTCCGCTCGCGCATGTGGGGTCGAATTGATTTGTGCCCAAGTGGAGGCAGGCTCATCATTCAACAGTTGCCGCAGTTCCCCTGGCTCGAACGCCATCATTGGTGGGGAGGCAGGCTCGTCTTCCAACAGTTGCCGCAGTTCCCCTGGCTCGAACGCCATCATCGGTGGGGAAGCGGGTTCATCCTCCAACAGCTGCCGCAGTTCCCCTGGCTCGAACGCCATCATCGGTGGGGAAGCGGGTTCATCCTCCAACAGCTGCCGCAGTTCCCCTGGCTCGAACGCCATCATTGGTGGGGAGGCAGGCTCGTCCTCCAACAGTTGCCGCAGTTCCCCTGACTCGAACGCCATCATTGGTGGGGAGGCAGGCTCGTCTTCCAACAGTTGCCGCAGTTCCCCTGACTCGAACGCCATCATTGGTGGGGAGTCAGGCTCGTCTTCCAACAGTTGCCGCAGTTCCCCTGGCTCGAATGCCATCATCGGTGGGGAGGCGGGTTCATCCTCCAGCAGCTGCCGCGGCTCTTCCTCGTGCGGCAAGCGCCTCCTTAGCCGGTCTTGCAGCGCCTGCCGATCGGCAACGAGGTTGTCGAGGGGCAGCGGCTCGTGGTCTGGCCGCTGCCCTTTCACCAATCGTTCAACCAGCGCCCACGTGCCCTCCAGGACAAATACGCCGCAATCATAATGGTTCGTCTGTCTGGCCATGGGGGCTGGCGCCAAGGTAGCATTCAGCAGTCCTGCGAGCTGTTTTGCAGGCACGTCGTTATATCCCTCTCGCTGGAGGGAGTCGTAGTGATAGGCGAACCGCCTTTCGGGGTCGCGGCGATCAACGAGCAGCAGCGACCAATGGGTGCCGGGGCTAGTAGCCGTGCCATTATTCACTGGCAAGAACAGGAAGTCGGCTGTGGCGTTGTTTTGATTATAGATGGACTGCAATATGCCTCGAGCGTCTTGCGGCGACGTGTGTCGCAGTAGATGGGATACGGAAGGATCCACCAGCCGAGTCCGGGCAGCGAGCGCCGGATTGATCCCCTGCAGTTGCCGCTCCAGCAAATTGTAATCTCTCTGGACATGGGCGTCGCTCAGCCATTCGGCGGCGCCGAGCACCCGCCCCGTTGCAACGTTGGACGGGGCTGTCGGATCGAGCGCCCCGATCTGAGCCCCAGAGGAACTGGTCGTCAGTGTGGTCACATCAACCAGTGGAAGGCCGCGGTAGGTGCCTGGCAGCTTAGCGGTTGCTGGCGAGGCGGGTTGGGGAGCTCTTGCCGGTGCCGCTGGCCCAGCTTCAGCAGCGGCCCCAACGCGCCTGGTGACTGCGTCTGCCGGATGAGCAGCAAGGACAGTTTCGCGCCCGAGCACAATGCGCGGCAGGATATCCCGGAGGTGAGCCAATGCAGAACCGATACTTAGTCTATTACCATAGGAGACAGCCTTGAAGCTCTCAACATCTTTATCCAGCGATTTGTCGTGAATCCGAGCGGCAATCCCAGGCTTGTTATTTTGACGCAGATACTGGCTAAAATGTCTAAGAAAATTTGTATAGCCGCCCACGGTATCTGGATTCCGTCCGGTCGCAGGCGCTGCCAGGTACTCCTTGGTCGAAGCGGCTCTGTAATCTCTAATGAGCTCGGCATCGTCAGGATAGGGGATCACGAGAGGGCGACCCATAATCGGGGCTCCGCTTGTCGACTTCTTGAGGTAACGCAGTGCGCCAGCCACGGTGGAGGAACCACCCGTACTCTCGTACTCCTTGAGATCCTGATCCAGCGACGAATGGTAAAGCCGAGCAGCAAACCCTGGCTTGTTGTTTTGAAGGAGCCACCGACTAAAGCCGAAAAGAGAATTTACATTGAAAGTGACCGTGTTCGCGCTGGCCTTACCCGCGTGGAATGCTGCCCTCAGCCCTTCGATAGCGGTCGCATCGTTGGAATAGACAGGACGCTTGTCGGAACCGTTGGGGACTACAATTGGACGATCCGGCTGCACTGTCGAGGACATCGAACCACCACCTCCGGGATGCGGTGCTGGGGTGGATTCGTGTTCATCCCTCTGCCTGACGAGCTGCGCCTCAGATTCCGGTGTAGCCACCTTATGAGGATCCTGCATCGGTTCGATCCCCTCCATCTCCTGCTGCAACCAAGCCAAAGCTTGGCGAGCGGCGGCTTCATCAACCGCGGAGGATGTCTCCACACCTCTGGCGGACGCCGGCAGAGCCTGCTCCGCCCGCCGTCGAAAGAGCTCTGGCGAGGCGGATTTCTCCGCCCACAATCTGGGCTGCGTAGCGAGTCCCCGTCCAGATTTATGTGGCACCGCCTCGCTTGGCAGCGGGCTGCTCCTGTCCCGTGCAGCTACCAGCCCCTCCGGGGCGCCCTGGTCGCCGTGGCGCCAGTTCAAGTGAGGGACGGCCTCTCCAAAGTCGGGTGCTTGGTGTTGGTGCGCGGTTGGGGCGAGAGACAATGGTAGATCGGTGCCCTCCTTATAACCTACCGGCAGGAGCTCCTCTGGCCAATCGAATCCCTGCTGTGGTGCGGTATGCTGAGCAGCGTCGCCACGGGGACGAGCCTCCATGCTGACCGCGTTTTCCAGATGACTCCCGAGTATAACGCGCGGCGGGTGCTTGCGGATATAAACCAGTGCAGATTCGATCGGAGCTCCACGAGTAGAGGAGGCGGCCTTGTAGCTCTCAACATCTTTATCCAGCGATTCATCGTAAATCCGGCCCGCAATCCCGAGCTTGTCATTTTGACGTAGGTAATGACTGAAATGGTTAAGAGCAGTTGCGTAGCCGCTCGCGGATCTGAAATGTCTAGTGAGCGCGGCGTCGTCAGGATGGGGGTTCAGGACAGCGCGACCCACAATCGGGGCGGCTCCGCCTATCGGCTTCATCAGTTGACGCAGTGCGCCAGCCACTGTGGAGGAACCACCCCTACTCTCGTACTCCTCGAGATCCTGGCTCAGCGACGGATGGTAAAGCCGAGCAGCAAACCCTGGCTTTTTGTTTTGAAAGAGCCAACGACTAAAGCCGAAAAGAGAATTTGCGCTGCGAGTGACCGTGTCCGGCCTGGCTTTACCCGCAAGGAGTGCAGACTTCAGCCCTTCGATGGCGGTGGCATCGTTGGAATAAACAGGACGCTTGTCGGCACCGTCGGGGGCCACAATTGGACGATCCGGCTGCACTGTCGAGGGCATCGACCCATCGAGATGCGGCGCTGGGGTGTATTCGTGCTCATCCCCCTGCATCGCGAGCTGCGCCTCCCGTTCCGATGTACCCACCTGATGGGCAGGGAGTTGCATCATCGCGCGAGCGCCTGAGTCACCAACCTGACCTGGTTGCCGCTCAGTGACAGCATGCTGCAGATTGCTTTGGATCCTCTGCCTCTTCGTTGGTCTCAACTCACCTTTGCCATGCGAGCCATTGACGAGGACATCCTCGCCTGGTGCACTCATCAACTCATCCGCCGCCTGCAATTCGCCCAAGTGCTGCTCAAAACCGGCTTGGCCGGCTTGTCCGCTTGCTCGTGCGGTACGGCGTGCTGCACCTGCAGCCAAGCTGCTACGATGAATGTCCAGTTTGTACGGGTGCACGCTAGCCTCACTTCCACAGATCACATGAGCAACCTACTCAGGCAAGCTTTCGAAAGGCTGACGAGGTCCGCCGCCGCGGAAGGCGAAGGCTGGTTTTCTGCTCAGCGGTTGACGGCCTAGCGTGTTGCGGCCGCGCCGGGTATCACGCCAATCAATCTGAATAGTCGATGCGTCAAACGAACCAGGATAGGATTTTCGTAGCGGGGCTGCTCTACTCACTCTTGTCCTGAGGTAGAATTCAACCATATCGCCGAGCAACTGGATGCCGATTGGATACCCGATCCGGAAAGCTTCAGCTCATATGTGACGCGAGGATGAGAATCGTGGCAGCTCCAGACCGACGGGCTGCCACCCACAGCGGCGATGACCGACGAGGGTCTTCTATTGCCAAGGTAATCGTCCGTTCGGGGACCTATGTGTTCCTATGCTCGTCGAGCGGATCGGGTGGGCCGCACCGCCGTAGCGTTACGGCGAGCGGAAGCGGCGTTGGGTGCGGCTTTTCCCCTGAACGCTTCACACCAGGCTGATAGGGGATCTTGCAATCGCACACACGCGGTCTGCAGGCGTGCCTATCAAGCAGTTTGCTCAGACCAACGTCGCGGCGAGCCTATCCTCAATACGCAGCGCAAGTCCTAGACTCCACGATCGTCCTTCGGTGCAGATTTGCTCGCGCCTCGCCCTGATTACAGCCGATAAGGCGAGCTAACAATTGCAAGAGCCACAAGCTACTCCAGCTCGATCGGTTTGCTGTTCCAGTCGGGCGGGGTCTGACCGAGAATGTTGCGAACGAAGAAGTCTAGGAGTTTGCGCTCGGTGTAGGTGCCTAGAGTATGGTGATTGGCACCAGGAACGTAGACAATGTCAAAATCTTTTCCTGCCTTGATGAGTCGATCGGCAAGCTGGAACGAGCAAAACGGATCGACATTATCATCCATTTCGCCGACCGCGATCATCAGCTTGCCCTGCAGCCTGTGAGCATTGTCAACGGCGGAGGATTGCGAATATTCAATGCCGACCGGCCACCCCATCCACAGTTCATTCCACCAGGTCTTGTCTATCCTGTTGTCGAAGCAGCCGTTTTTGGCGACGGCGACCTTGTAGAAATCGGGGTGAAAGAGCAGCGCGCTGACTGCACTCTGGCCGCCGGCGGATGCGCCAAAAATGCCGACGTTGGATATGTCGTACCATGGATATTGCGCGGCCGCCGCCTTGTGCCACAGAATGCGATCGGGAAATCCTGCGTCCTTCAGATTCTTCCAAGCAACATCATGGAAGGCGCGGGAGCGGTTGTTGGTGCCCATGCCGTCGATCTGAGCAACGACGAAGCCCAGCTGCGTGAGCGGCTCTGTCCACCGCGAGAAGGATTTTGGGACGAAGGAGCCGTGGGGTCCAGCATAGATATTCTCCACAACCGGGTATTTCTTCGTCGGGTCGAAGTTGGCTGGCAGGTGGAGCACACCCCAGATGTCAGTTTTGCCGTCGCGCCCCTTGGAATGGAAACTGAGCGGCGGCTGCCAGCCTGCGGCGACGAGCTCGGAAATGTCGGCCGTCTCGATCTGCTGGAGCTTGGCATTGTCGCTGGCGCGGTAGAGTGCCATGCGCGGGGGCAGATCGATGCGTGACCAGAGATCGACATAATAGCGCCTGTCAGGCGAGAACTCGATATGGTGGTTGGCCGGTTCGGGCGTCAGTGCAGTCAGTCCCTTGCCGTCAAAGCCGATGCGGTAAGCATGGACCCAATAGGGGTCCTCCTGCGAGTTCATCCCGCTCGCCTCGAACCAGATCTGACGCTTCACCGGATCGACATGGTTGACCCTCCGGACGACCCACTCACCTCGGGTGATCTGGTTTTCGAGCGCGCCTGTCCGGCCGTTGAAAAGATACAAATGCTCATACCCGTCGCGCTCTGATGCCCAGATGATCTCCTTCCCGTCATCGACATCGTAACGGAAGATTTTTCCGGCATCCTCCTGGCCATGCCCCAGCGGCAAATAATCCACGAATGTCTCGCTGGTCTCATCGATCAGGGAGCGCCCGCGGCCCGAGGCGGCGTCTACCTCGACCAAGCGATAGAGCTGATGCCCGCGCTGGTTATATTCGAAAGTGAAGCCGCGGCTGTCCGCCCACCACCGGAGAGGGGAAAGTTCGAAGACGTTCGAGAAGAGGGCACCGTCAATCACGATCTGGCGCCGGCCGGCAATGTCGAACAGGACTGGTTGGGGCAGCGGAAGGACATCGCCCGGCCTGGATAGAATATTGTTGAATATTCCCGCTCCAACTGGTCCGTCGATGAATTGAGGTAGCGGACCTCTCGCCTATAGCCGGGGCGAACAAGGTAAGCGGCGAGGTGGCGCGAGTCCGGCGACCAGCTCAGCGTCGAAAAGACGTAGCAATTGCCTTCGGCTCCGTCCCGGCTCAGAGGAACATCCTGCAATCCGTCCTCGCTGCGCAGGAAAACGTTGCAGTTCTTGATATAGGCGATCCATTTGCCGTCGGGCGACGCGTTGCTCTTGTCGGGGTTGTTCTCCGCTGGCGGCGTGTAGCGGTGGCTGAGCTCCCTACGGTCCCCTTTCCTTGCATCGAATGTGGTGCTGGTACAGTCATAGCTTGCAAGGTCGCAGCTCCACCGGGTGTCTTCAATCTGGAAGTCGAGCCTGCGACCATCCTCACTCAGTTCGAAACGGTCGAACGGAAGATTGCCGGCTTGATAGCTCTCATGGCTCACCTTGTTTAGCGCTGCCGCCAGACGCGCCTGATCGAAAGCGGGCCGCTTGAAACCCGTGGCAGCATCGACCTGCATGAACTGCTGCTCGCCGTGGCTAGTCCGGCGGTAGACGAAGGCTTCACCCCCGGTCAGCCAGAAAGGCATTTTGGGGACATTGACAGTGAGCCCGCCATATCGATCGTTGATCGTAAGTGCGCGCTTGAAATCGGCCGGCGCTAGCGTCGGGTGTAAACTTTTCGAACCCTTGGCCAGCGTCTGAGTTGCCGATCGCCATGCCGCGCGCGTCAAAGCGCCGATCCTGGACATACCTGTTCACTTCTTTCGGTTTTCGGAATGCTAATTTTGAAGTTGGGTTCTCGTCGCCGGTCTGCAGCAGCGCCGAGCGTCGCCTTGGAGGAGAGCCAGCACGCGGGTGCAGCCAGGCACGCGCAACAGGGGCGCTCCTTGGACATCCAGGCACTGGTTCGGGTGCCGATTGAAGAGTTGGCGTCCGTCGCCGAAACAACCAGGAAAGAGCGTCCATGCAGCCCTGACGCGACTATTTCCCCGCGAGTATGGCCGCTTGCTTTTCTGCATCATCTGAAAGGTCCTGCTCTAGTCGGGCCGGATGTCACCCCGGCAGATTGTGCTATTTCGACAATCTCCGAGCGATTGCCGCCGGCCCATGACGAGGTTTACCGATAGGGCGCAATATGCGTGCCAAAGGAAAAGCGGTTTAATACACGGCAATCCGCCTATGTCGCATCCCCAACATCGTCGCACACCGGACAATGCCGGACGATATTGTCCCGGGGCGTCAAATTGGTTTGATGGTGACCCAACAACTGGCGGATGACGATCTCGAAATGCGCGACAACGGCCTCGGTGGACACTGTCGCCGCGCCCAGCACGCTGGCCGCCTGCCCGGCGATGTCCGCGCCCAGGCGGATGGCCTTGGCCACGTCGACGCCATCGCGGATCCCGCCCGACGCGATCAGCTTCACCGTTGGCAGCGCCCGACGCACCGCCTGCACGCTGGTCAGGGTGGGAATCCCCCAATTGGCGAATGACATCGCCACTGCACGGTCGGCGGCATTGCGGGCGCGCTCGCCCTCCACTGCGGCCCAACTGGTGCCGCCGGCGCCGGCGACATCGATTACCGCCACGCCCGCCTCGACGAGCGCACAGGCCACCGAGGCGGACAGGCCGCCCCCACTTCCTTGGCCACGATCGGCACGCCCACGATGCGCGCGGCGCCAGCGATCAGCGCCAGGACGCCGCGCCAGTCGCGGTCGCCCTCCCGGCTGTACCGCTTCCTGCAGCGGATTGAGATGGACGATGAGCCCATCGGCCTCCAGCGCGTCCACCGCGCGACGCGCCAGGTCCAGGCCGTCGGCCTCCCGCAGTTGCGCGGCGCCGATATTGGCCAGCAAGGGAATGTCTGGCGCCAGGCGGCGCAGCGCGCGCGTTAGCCCCTGGGAGTTACGGGATTGCAGGCTCACACGCTGCGAACCGCACATGGCGATCCGCAAGGCTTGCGCTGCCTCGCTCAAATGCCGGTTGATGGCCTCGGCCCGTGGCATGCCGCCGGCCATAGAGCTGATCAGCAGCGGCGCGCGCATAGCCTTGCCCAGCAGCGAGGCGCGCAGGTCGATCTGCGTCAGGTCCAACTCGGGCAGTGCGCAGTGTTCGAAATGGATGTACTCCCAGCCAGCGGCCACCGTGGCCGGCGCCGTTCGCCGATCCAGCACCAGCGAAGCGCGCAGCTGAGCGCAGCCCTCGAATCCGGAGAGAACGCACGGTACGCCGTGCCCCAGCGCCTGCTCCACGGCGGCGAGCTGCTCCGGCGCGATCAGGCCAACGTCGTTGCAATCGTCTAGCCAGAACAGCAGCGCCAGTTCGCGATAGAACGCCACGATCAGCGTTTCGTTCTGCGGATCACGGCCGGTGCGGGCGCTGGTGTCGCGCAGGCTCGGGTGAATGCGTTGCAGGATTGGGGGACGCGTGACGCAGTCAAAGCTCCCCTTGCCAAGCACGGAGCAGGCGAGTGAGAGAGCAGATGAATAGGCGTGTCGCCAATATTTTCGCATTGCTATAATCGATTATAGTTGTGAGGAGCAATTTGAGACCATTTACTTGCGGCTCAAGTCACCCATAAAAGAAGGCAAGCACCGATTCGGTAGCTTATCCCCTGTCTTTCGCGTACTCGCGGCCGTGGCGCCGGGTGAACGATTGAAGACCGCCGGTCTCACTCGCAGGTGGGCGCCAGGGCGTGGGACGGTTGGCAAGCCACAGGAGTAGGACAATGTCGAAGGATTCGGGTAAGGGCGATAATCACGGCGGCGGGCCGGGCAAGATCGAGATCACGATGGTGGTGAACGGCCAGCCCACGCAGGTCGAAGCCAATCCCAACCAGCCGCTTCACGTCATTCGTACCAAAGCCCTTGAGAACACGCAGAATGTCGCCCAACCAGCCGAGAATTGGGAATTGAAGGATGAGGCCGGCAACTTGCTCGACGTCGACAAGAAGCTTGGCGATTTCGGTTTCCCGAATACTGTGACCCTGTTCCTCAGCCTGAAGGCGGGCGTCGCAGGTGCCTAAACCCCAAAGTGTGGATCCGGAGGTCTCCCGAGCGAAGTTTGATCGGGAGATCGGCCGGTTCCGGCCATATGCTGATGTCTATCGGGCTCAGGGCTGCTTCTTGATCGAGGCGACCTTTCCGCGCGCTTTCTTCATTTTCGCAAGCCTCAAGTTAAAACCACGGGTGATCAGCGCAGCGAGCGAGGTCGACTTCACCGACTACGACTTAAGACCACCGTCCGTGGTCTTCGTCGATCCGTTTACGCGTCATCCGATTGCCCGGAAAGATCTATACCTGAAAATGCTTAGACGTCCGCCGCTGCCCGGAACGCCGCCGGAGATGATAGGAGCTCTCATCCAGCAGAACGCCGTGCCGCTGACGGACTTCATCCAGGCCAACAGTCCCGAGGACGAACCATTCCTGTGCATGGCGGGCGTCCGGGAATACCACGACAATCCAGCCCATTCAGGTGATCCATGGCTACTTCATCGGGGTTCTGGCGAAGGCTGTTTGGCCTTCATCCTGGACAAGATCATCAAGTACGGAATCATTCCTATAGAGCAGTTGCAGATTCAACTCCCACCGGCAATCGTAGGAATGGTGGTATCCCCTCAGGCGATACAAGAATGACTGGTTTGAGAGATGTAACGATCGTGACTCTCCCGCGCGGCTGCATCTCGACCACGCATGGGCATCTGCGCTCAGTTGGTCGCGAAGGCAATGAGGGGATGGCGCTCTGGGTCGGCGTTCAGCAAGACCGGCACTTTGCCGTAACAGAGACGGTTATCCCGGCGCAGCGTCACATTCGGACAAACGATGGCGTTTGCGTGATCGTTGCGGCCGAAGAACTGCACCGGCTCAATGTCTGGCTCTACAAAAGCGGCCTGAAACTCTTGGCCCAGATTCACAGCCATCCGGGCCGCGCCTACCATTCGACGACGGACGACGCTTATGCGGTTGCTACCACGGTTGGGTGTCTGTCGCTGGTAGTGCCGAATTTCGCCCGCGAGCCTTTCGATTTTGCTCGGGTCGCCGCCTATCGGCTTGACGAAAAGGCCAAATGGAATGCGCTCCCTCCCGCGGCACTGTCGCGAATGATCATGATATCGAGTTGAACAATGGCATTCGCTAACTTCATCGATCGTGCCGCCACGGCGGCATCTCAGGTCCTGGCCGATTTTCATCTGGGAGACTTCAAAGCAGCTCTTGAAAAGCAGGTCGTGGCAGTCGCCTTCGACCATCAGGCCGCTTCCTGCGCCGAAGGCCAGGCGACACTAGATCTTGCGGTGAGATTGCTCGCTAGGCTCTACCCGGTTCTGGCGATACTCCCGCTGGACAGCGCGGCGAGCTCTCAAGCCCAAGCGCTGGAGCGCTTGGCAAAGTCGATCAATCCAAAAGTCGGCATCCGGCGTTCCGGCAAGTCTGCCACCGTCTGCGTCGTTGCAGGGGTAACGCGCCCATCACTCCGGTGCCCGATCTTTTTCGTGGGATCGGACGGTTGGGCGGCAAAGCTGTCGCGTACGGACCCGGTGGGCTCTGGCCCAAGTCTGCTGCCTTTTGGAGCTGGCGCCGCCAGTTGCTTCGGCGCCGCCAACGTCTTTCGAACTATCTTCGCCGCCCAGTTGACCGGCGCCGAGTTGGACGAAACCATCGACCTCTCGCTATGCAGCTACGACAAGACCAAAGCCGGGGAGGCTGGCCCGATCGACTTCCCAGTCGACCTTGGCGAAACCCACCTCGTTGGGCTCGGTGCGATAGGCCATGGCTCGCTTTGGGCGCTAGCGAGACAACCCGATCTCAAGGGTCGTCTGCATGTAATCGATCACGAAGCGATCGAACTCTCAAACCTGCAGCGCTACGCATTGGCCGGCCAGGCGGAGATTGGTATGTCCAAGGCGGTTCTTGCAGCCACCGCCCTTAGATCGACTGGCCTTGAGGTCGAGGCGCACCCTCTGACGTGGGCAGAATATGTTGCGCGCCGGGGCAATTGGGTCTTAGACCAAGTGGGTGTGGCGCTTGACACCGCCGCCGACCGTCTGGCTGTCCAAGGTGCACTGCCGCGATGGATCGCAAACGCTTGGATGCAGGAGCACGATCTCGGTATCTCCCGGCATGGTTTCGATGACGGCCAGGCTTGCCTTTGTTGCATGTACCTGCCATCCGGAAAATCCAAGGACGAGCACCAGCTGATTGCCGAGGAACTCGGAATACCGGAAGCACACGAGCAGGTGAAAACGCTCCTGCAGACAAATGCCGGAGTTCCCAACGACTTTGTAGTTCGCGTGGCTACAGCGATGGCTGTGCCGTTTGAACCGCTAGCCCCGTTTGTCGGCCAGCCCCTGCGCTCCTTTTATCAGCAGGCTATCTGCGGCGGTCTGGTGTTCCAGCTTAGCGAAGGAAGTCGCCGCGTTCGAACTGTGGTTCCGATGGCCTTTCAGTCGGTGCTTGCCGGGATTATGCTTGCCGCGGATTTGGTCAAGCATAGTGCGGGGTTTCCCATGAGCCCGACGACGAGCACTCGGGTGAATCTTCTGCGCCCCCTTGGCTCTCACTTGCACGATCCGAAGGCCAAGGACTCCAGCGGCCGCTGCATCTGTAGCGACGACGATTTCATTGCCGCTTACAGGCGCAAATACGGAGCGCGTTGATCAGGTAAGCGATGTCTCGGCCGCCTAAGCAGACGCGCACCTCTCCGTAGACGCAGGGGGCGCGGCTTGTGGGCGTGACCATGGGCGCCATTATGACACGCTTGGCCCGCTCCTTTGCCGGCCTATCGTCCTCCGCGCATGATCCCGTGCCGACGTGATGATCCAGCACCAGCCGCCATGGCACCAGAGGCTGGTCAAACCTCCGTTGTTGGCCGGTTTGGACAGTGCTGCATCAGGTCTCGACCGACGTCTCGACAGTCAGGGCTGCTTCGACGGGTGTGAAGATGTCAACATCGACCCCAGGCGCCCGAATCGTCACAATCAGGGCGTACCGAGCCAGAGCGTCGACGCGTTCCAGGTAAGGCTTCTCCTTCCACCAGCCCCCGACCGGGAACACGCCGATCGCGTCACGCTCGGCGAGATCGGCGGCGCTGCCCGACCAGAAATCGGCGTGCAACGAGCCGCGATCGCGGAAGGTGCCGAGCAGCCACTCTTCTCCGCCTCCAGCAGGCGCCCCTTCCTCCTCGTCCCGAGCGGCCTGATTGATGCGGGCTCGGAATTCGTCGACTGTCTCGGTCGCTGACTTTACTCTGAACCGAAGACCATGGGACGCGTAACGATGCCGGCGGGTCCATCCGCGTTCACCGGGGTTGGGTTCGATGAAATAGGACAGCGTGACGCGGAGCTCGACCTGGGCAGCGCCGAGCGCCGCGAGCTGCTCCTTCGGCCAAGGCAGGCGATGCAGCTTCATGTCACGCGTTTTGGCAGCCGCGCCGCCCTCGCGCTGGAAAGGCTGAAGCTCATCTTCAACGATAAGCGTGAGGTCGTTCACCGTTGACAGAAGCGCGCGCCCAAGATCTGGCACGCCGTAACCATAGCGCCGCACGAGCGCCTGGATCTCGCCCTTCGCTCCGTTGCACGCATCGATGCGTGCGCGCATCGCCGGAGTCCATTCGGCCGAGTGGACGATCAGGGCGCGAACCGATTCAGGCCACAGCTCGGGGCGCGCTGATAGAATTAGTCCCGCCATCCGTGCGGCATGGGCCGTTGCCGCGCTCGTATCTCCGAGGGTGGTGAAGTGGCGCAGTTCGGGTCGACAGAAAGTGGTCAATATCTGCAGATCGTCGATCGGCTCGCCGGGCAACACACCGTCATGGGCGAGATTGCCGCCTTCGAAGACGACCTCGGGCTTCACCGGCCACTGCCTGTCCCAAACGACCGAAGTGCGACTGCGCGGCGAGAGCTCGCCGACCGGCGCGATCGGAGCGTAGCCCGAAAAGTCGGTGTCAATGATATCGACCTTTTCTGTGAAAGCGCCGACCGTCAGCGCATTCCAGGCCTGAGAAGGATCATCGACTGCTTCCAGATCGTTGCGCGTCAAATGCTCGGCCGGCATGAGGTCATCGCCGATGTTGCCGGCAGAGAGAACGATCAAGCGTCGCTGTTCCTCTTCGAAACAGAGTTGGTCGATAGCGGCAGACCACGATGTGGGCCTTCCACGCGCCGGACTGGCGCTTGTCACAGCCATTGCGATCGCGCGGCGGCGCTCCGGCGCCTGCACCTCGGCGCGGGCGATCGCTTCCGCGGTGATCGCGCCATAGAGTTCTGGATCGTTTGCCTCGTCTTCTGGCGGAAGGATACGAACACTCTCCAGCCGAAAGGGCAATGGAACTGGATCGCCTCCGACCAGGAGCGGGACCAGATCACCGTACAGGCCGACACCTGCCATTCGCGTCCCGTGGCCGCTCCACGCAGGTGTGTCGTCGCTGCCCCATGCCGGTTTGACGGTGTGCCAGTCTTAAACGGCAAGTGCGGGTTCGATCAACGGGTGGGTGCGACGCACGCCGCTGTCGAGAATGCAGACCGCAATATCGGATTGAGGCGGTCTGACGCGCCCGAGAAGCTCGTCGCTCCAGTCCCTTTGCTCCGCGCCGCCAAGGCCCAGGAAGAAGGACGGCGTATCCTTCGCGCGCCGCAGCTCGGCGACGACATCGCTGTGCGCAATCATGCGGTCGAGCATTGCCGTGCTGGCGAGGGCCAGCATGACCACCCGCTCCGGAAACCTAACCGCATGCGTGCGCAAAGTGATGTTCAGGGCTTCGGCAATGTGCTCGAAGTTCTCGCGGCGACCGTCGCGCAGCCAGACTTCCCACCACACCTGCTCGTCAGCGGCCTGGGGGAAGAGGTCGTCGTGGTCGGTAAACAACGATCGTGCAGTCGCCAGCCTGACTGTCTCCATGCGGGAGACGAGCGGCTCGTTGCGCGGTCTGCCGCGGTCAGTATCAACGTCTCGATACGCCTCGACTTTCCGCAAATAATAGGCTTGCGCGCTTTGCGGCAGGAACACCGACGCTGTGATGGGAGCACCGGGTTGAGTTGGCTCATGGACGGCGACCAGCTCCATGTGCTGGCGACGATCGGCCAACTGGTCGAGGGCCGCCCGTCCGGACATGGGCAGATCGATCGCGAGGTAAAAGCCAGGCGTGCCGACCGACAGCTGGGGGTCACGCGCCGCAATCTGCTGGCGTGCACTTTCGACCGCTTGTTCGATGGATTGCGTCAAGGCCGCAGCATGCGACGCCCGATCACGCGCCGGCAGCGGCGGTGCATGTATAAGTTGGTTGGGCCGCCGATAGGCTTCCCGAATGCCGTTGTTGCGAAGGTGGATATGGGCGCGGTCGCGCGGAAAATCGTCTGCCATTATGATCTGTGCTGTCGCTACTCAAACAGCGACGCCTGCCGGCGTTCCTTCAGAGCGTCGATGAGCGCTTCCGAGGTGATCCGCTTCCCCCCCCGCAATATGATGGTTTTTGCAGCGTCGTCGGCCGCGCGCGTGATCTCGGCCTGCGACAGTCTCTCTGCCTGAGAGATCGCCTCGTTCCAGGCAAGCCCTCTGGTGTCGAAGCGGTCGAGTCGAGCCCGAAGCAGCGCCTCTATAATCGGCCGATCGGGCACGGCGTATTCGATGACATCGTCGAAACGGCGGAACAAAGCTCTGTCGAGCAGCTCGGGATGATTTGTTGCCGCAATAATCAGGCTGTGGCTGTCGTCTTGCTCGAGAAACTGCAGAAACGAATTCAGCACGCGCCGAATCTCGCCAACATCCTGGCGTTCGCCTCGACGCGCGCCGATGGCATCGAATTCGTCAAAGAAGTAGACGCCCCGCGTCGCCTGCATTGCATCAAAAACAAGCCGCAGCTTTCCGGCAGTCTCTCCCATGAACTTGGTGATCAAACCATCGAGGACGATCGTGAAAAGGGGCAGATGAAGCTCCCCGGCCAATGCCGATGCGGTCATCGTCTTGCCTGATCCTGGCGGGCCGACCAGAAGCAGTTTGCGACGGGGAACAAGCCCGTGCTCGCGCAAGCTTGCTTGTTGGCGCTGCTCTCCCAGCACGCGGTGCAGGCGCGAGCGCAGACTGTCCGGCAAAATCATGTCGGTCAGTCGCAGGTCCGGATAGCGCACATGCAGGAGCCCTGCGAGCTCGCCCTTTGGCTGAAAAAGGGGAACCGGCCGACTGCTCTTGACAATCCGGGCGTCCCTGCTCTTGGCTGCGTCGACCAGATCCTTGAGCTCCTGAGCAAGCTTACCATGGCCTTGACGTGCCTCATGCGCAGCAAGCTGCATCGCGATAGAGAGGAAACGATCCTCGTCGCCGGCAATGTGGCTTTTAAGCAGCGTCACGATATGGCGGGCCGTGGTCATGGCTCTCTTCTGGGGTATCCGTTTACTTGGCGAAGCGCATGCAACCTAAACGCTTTCAACGGCGATTTGTATCGCGCAATGGTGTTTTTTCTCTTGTCGATGTTCGCCCGTGGCAACTTCAGCGGTGAACTGTTGCGCCGCGGTCATAGGCCAGCCGGAATAACGCCGGCCAGCAGACAACAGTCCGCATCTTCGAGCGCTCGAAGTCTGGCCACTCACGCAGCGTGTCGGGTCCGAACGCTCCAAAGCCGCCCCGCCTGGCAGGTCCATGCGACCGATTGCGGGCGTGCGGCCATAAGGTCTACGCGGGCTCGCATGGCTGCCCGCGCCGCTGGCTAAAAAGCTGTACACCATCTCACGAAACACCAGGTCCGCTCCTTTGCCGGCCGACGGTCCATGAAATCCCCTCCCCACTTACGACACCGGAGACCTCCTTGCCCACATGGCGCTCAAGCACCGGCCGCCATGGCACCAGCGTGAACTCGCGCGACTTTTCAACGACGGCATATTTTCCGCTGGCAAGCTCGACGGAGCGGCGGAGCGTACCCTCTACTCGTCCTCCGGATCGCGCTTCGGCATAGGGCAGGCCAAGTTCCTCCGACAGTTGGCCAGCAACACGGTTCAGTTCTCGCTGGCGCAGGATCGAAAGCATGTTGGCTCGATAGACGATCCCATCCTGTTCTTTATGCGCGAGGCCTTGCGCGATCAGCCACTGCCGCCGGCGAGCTTGCGCCTCTCTCACGTCGCGGCCGAAGCCGGATCCGTGCAAAGGCTCGGGTCTATCGGCAACCAGCTCCCGGTCGAGCCAGGTGGCGCCGTTGAAGCTGACCTGTCGCTCCAGCGCCATTGAGGAGAGCTTGTCGGCAACGACAGGCTCGGCCCTGGCCCGCTGGCCCTCATAATTCGCGACGCGATCGAGATGGTCCGGCGCGATGAGCCAGGTGCCGTTCGGCTCTCGCTCGACGCCGCCGGTCGCGCGGCGGATCGCCTCCAGCCGCCGCACATGCGTTCGCGCAAAGCTCTCGGTGGCGGATGGGTCATGCTTCAGGTGCATATCGACGTCGTAACGGCCGCCATGCGCGGCGGCGATTTCGGCGATGGTACGATCGACCTGCCTCGGCTCGGTGTTCCTTGGCGCGACACGCACGATGCAGCCATTAGGCATCGTTTCCATCGCCTCGCCTCTACCGATGTTGATCCAATGGCTCTTACCGTCGACGGCGTCGACGATCATGTAATGGCGGTCATTGATCTCGTCGGCCAGTCCACGCGCGACAACGCGACCGACGAGAGACTGGACGGGCTCGCCGGATCGATCGTGGATCACCCAGTCGGCGGCCCTGCGGGCAAGCCCCTTGCCGGTCAGTTCGCGGTGCATGGTCTTGATGATGTCGCCGCGTTCGCCGGTGCGGCGCAGCGTGGCTTCGAGCTCATCGTCGAGGCGCCAGGAGCCAGCGCCGACCTCCGCGGCCAGACCCATCCGCTCGAGCTTGCGCAGCCGTCCCTGGTGC
>NZ_RZRX01000099.1:0-21235 GCF_003997405.1 Mesorhizobium sp. M2A.F.Ca.ET.042.01.1.1 | reverse complement strand
GGAAAGTTTCAATCCACCCCCAAGGGGACACCGCCATGTCTATTCTTCTCGTTACCTCCAGCCCGCGCGGCGCTGCTTCGCACTCGACCCGCGTCGCCACCGATCTCGCCCAGAAGCTTGTTGCCGCCGATCCGTCCAACACGCTTGTCGTGCGCGATCTGGTCACCAATCCGCTGCCGCATATCGACCCCGACTATGCCACCGGCATCTACACGCCGGCCGAAGCGCGCACGCCGCGCCAGGCCGAAGTCGTCGGCGTTTCCGACGCCGTGCTCGATGAGGTCTTCGCCGCCGACACGATCATCCTCGCCACCGGCTTCATCAACTTCAACATCTCTTCGACGTTGAAGTCCTGGGTCGACCACGTCGCCCGCTCGGGCAAGACCTTCGCTTACGGCGAGAATGGTCCGAAGGGCCTCGTCGCCGGCAAGAAGGTCTACATCGTGCTCGCTTCCGGCGGCATCTATTCGGAAGGCGCCGCGGTGCAGATGGACCATGCCGTCCCGTATCTGCGCAGCGTGCTCGGCTTCCTCGGCATGACCGACGTTGAAGTGATCCGCGTCGAGGGCGTCGGCATGGGTGCCGATGCCGTGACCGCCGCGCTCGCCAAGGCCACCGCCAAGGTCGACGCGATCGCTGCCGCCAACGCCAATCAGGCCGCCGCGGCTGCCTGATCACCGATGCCGGAGATGAAAGAGGCAGGCGCCCGCCAGCGCCTGCCTCTTTCTGCATTTCGCTCCGGCGCTGGTCATCGTGACGATCCAGAACGCGGTGCCGATCTGGAACGACTTTTTCTTTCCGCTGGTGCTGATCACCTCCGACAATTTGAAGACACTGCCGCAAGGGCTGACCGTGTTCGTCGGCGAATTCACCACCGACTGGGGGGTGCTGTTCACCGGGCTGACACTGGCGGCGCTGCCGATTACCGTGCTCTATATCGTGCTGTCGAAGCAGTTCATTTCCGGCATCACGCAAGGCGCGGTCAAATAGGCGCTTCAAACAACCAAGAGATCGAGGCATCAAAAGTGGCGAACCGGAACAAGATCATCATCACCTGCGCGGTCACGGGCTCGATCCATACGCCATCGATGTCGCCGCATCTGCCGGTGACGGCCGAAGAGATCGCCACCGCCGCGATAGAGGCGGCCGAGGCGGGCGCCGCGATCGTCCATCTCCATGCCCGCAATCCGGTCGACGGCCGCCCCGACCAATCGACCGAGGCCTTCGCGCCTTTCCTGCAGGTCATCAAGCAGCGCTCCAATTGCGTCGTCAACATCACCACCGGCGGTGCCGCGACGATGAGTGTCGAGGAGCGCGTCCGGCCGGCGAAGGTCTTTGCGCCCGAGGTCGCGTCGCTCAACATGGGCTCGATGAATTTCGCGCTGTTCCCGATGCTGGAGCGCTTCAAGACCTTCGAGCATGACTGGGAGCGGCCCTATCTCGAATCCTCGCGCGACCGCATCTTCCGCAACACTTTTGGCGACATCGAGCACATATTGCGCACCTGCGGCGACAACGGCACGCGCTTCGAGATCGAGTGCTACGATATCGGCCATCTCTACACGCTGGCGCATTTCGTCGAGCGCGGCCTGGTCAAGGCGCCGTTCTTCGTCCAGAGCGTGTTCGGCATCCTCGGCGGCATCGGCACGCATCCGGAAGACGTCGCGCACATGAAGCGCACCGCCGACCGACTGTTCGGCAACGATTATCACTGGTCGGTGCTGGGCGCCGGCCGCCATCAACTGCCGATCGCCACGCAGGCGATTGCGCTCGGCGGCAATGTGCGCGTCGGGCTGGAGGATTCACTCTGGATCGGCAAGGGCAAGCTCGCCCGCTCCAGCGCCGAACAGGTGACCAAGGTGCGCCAGATCATCGAAGGCCTCGGCGCCTCGATCGCCACGCCCGACGAGGCGCGCCAGATCCTGCAGCTCAAGGGCGGGGATAAGGTCTCGTTCTGATCGAAAGATGCTGGCCGGCGCAGCCGAAGCTACGGCGCCTAGCCGAATATCCGCTCGCCCTGCTCGTCGACCAGCTGGATGCCTTTCTTGATCGAGATGTCGACGGCGTCGTCCAGTCCGGCGAAGCGGTCGGCTCGGATGAAGCGGTGCTCCTTCAGCACGCCGTCCACTTCCTTCGAGACGACGCCGCAGGTCTGGTACTGGCCCTCGGCCTTGTAGGGCGTCGCGCTGATCAGGAAGCCCTTGTGCTCGACCTGCTTTGCCGGCTTGGCGCTGCCGGTCTCCGTGGCCTCACTGCTGCCGCCGCCGAAAAGCTTTTTCAGAAAAGACATTTTTTAAAACTCCATTTTACGCGGGCGTCGAAGATCCGCAGCGCCCTGTTTAATCAGACTTTGTCTCAGCATGCGCGAATGCGCCGCCATGTTCCAGTCCCTTGACGAAAACGCCGACCAGCAGCTCGATCTGATGCCAGATCTCCTCGGCCTGCCGGCTGTCGGAATTGGCCACATAGCCACTGGTCACGATGCCATGCACACTTGACCACAAGGTCCGGGCCGCAAGCGCGCGGCGGTTGTCGTCGAGGCCGAAATCGCCTGCCTTGAGCACGCCGGCGACAATGTCGAAGAGCGCGTCGAGCAGCGCGTCATAGGCATCGGGGCCCGGCCGCGTCGCACGGCGGCGGTTGAAGGCAAGCACCGCCGGCCAGCTGCCGGGATGCGCCTCGACGAAGCGCACATAGGCCGCCGCCATCGCCAGGATGCGGTGCTGGACATCGGTCACCCCTTGCCTTTCGAGATCGGCCATGGCCGCGAGGCCTGTCGCGCCGAGCCGGTCGAGCAGCCGCATGTTGACGGCCCGGTGCACCTCGTCGAGATCGGCAAAGAGGTTGTAGACCGATCCGACCGAAATGCCGGCCTGCTCGGCGATGGTGCGCGCTTTCAGGTTCTCGGCGCCGCCCTCATTGAGCAGCGCCTCGGCGATGGCGAGCACCTTCTCGCTCATTTCTTCCTTGTCCAGCGCCATGCACTTTCCTGCCCTTCTGTCCGGAACCCGCGTGCAGGCCCGAATTCATTCTGTTTGCCTGCGTTTACCATGTCCGACACCCCTTGAACAGCGTTCAAAATAGTTCTTGAACAATGTTCATGTCCTGCTATGTTGGCGTCGTGAACAACGTTCACATCAACAGGGAGAAGACTCAATGCTTAGCCTGATCAAGACATTGCTGGACGGCGCCAGCGCCCGGGCCGAGGACAATCTGAAGGACCGTTTCGCCATCGACCTTCTGGCGCAGCGCATCCGCGACGCGGAAGCGGGCCTCGCCGCCGCCAAGCAGACGCTCGCCTCGCTGATCGTGCGCCAGCGTGCCGAGCAGACCAGCCTCGACCAGCTCGACCGCCGCATCGCCGATCTGGAAACCCGCACGCTGAGCGCGCTTTCCGCCAACAACCAGGCGCTTGCCGAAGGCGGCGCTTCCGCAATCGCCGAGCTCGAGAACGAGCGCGAGGTGCGCCGCGCCACCGTGAAGAGCCTGGGCGAGAAGACCTTGCGTATGCGCCTGTCCGTCGAACGGGCGCATCGCCGCATCATCGGCCTCAATCAGGGCATGATCTCCGCGCGGGCGATCGACGCCGAGCGCAAGGCGCAGTCGCGCCTCAACCGGTCGATCGGCCGCACGGCGAGCATCAACGAGGCGGAGGAACTGCTCGCCCGCATCAGGGAAAGCAGCGACCCGTTCGAGGAGGCCGGCATCCTCGACGAGATCGATGGCGAGCTGCGCCACGAGGCGATCCGCGAGCGCCTCGCCGAGGCAGGCCACGGACCGGCCACCAAGGTGCGCGCCGAGGACGTCCTGGCGCGCCTCAAATCCCTGAACTGAACCCGCTTTCCGAAAAAACAGATCAAATTCCAAGGAGCAATACGATGAACGGCAATCAGACCTATATCCTGTTCAACACCGTGTCGGTGGGCGCCGCCTATTTCATGCTCGGCCTGTCGTTGTGGCTGGCGCCGGTTGACCTCTCGACCAAGGGCTATTGGGCCATGGGTGTCCTCCTGCTTACCGGCAGCCTGGTGAACCTGGTCAAGTACCGCACCGACGAGCGTATTGCGGCCGAGACCACAGCCAAGATCGAGAAGGCGCGCAACGAGAAGCTGATCAGCGAATATGTCGGCAAGGATTGACCGCTTCCTGGTCGATCATCGACAAGCGAAAAGCCCGGATCGCTCCGGGCTTTTCGTTCAACTGAAGAATGCGCTCGGACTTAGCGCCGCGCCAGCGCCTCGATCGCCTCGGCGGCGTCTTCCAGGATGCTGATCGCCTCGGCCTGCTTGTCTTCCGGCGCGTCGGCGATGTCGCCGAGCGCGGCGCGCAGACGATGTCGCAGCGCGCGGAACTGGTCGCGCTTTTCCGAACGGCCGCGGCGCCCCTCGTCCTTGTCGTCGCCCCAACCGAACCACTCGCGCGCCGCGGCCATCTTGCGGCCGAAGCGCTCGAGATGGTCGAGCACGCCGTCGATCATCTCGCGGTTCTCGTCGAGATGCGCCCTGCCGGCCTCGGTGATGGAAAACACCTTCTTGTTGCCTTCGCTGGACGACACCGCATAGCCCGCCTCTTCCAGGAAGGTCAGCGTCGGATAGACCACGCCCGGGCTCGGGCTGTAGACGCCGCTGGTGCGCTCTTCCAGCGCCTTGATGATGTCATAGCCATGGCGCGGCGCGTCGGCCAAGAGCGACAGTGTGATCAGCTTGAGATCGCCGTCGGCGAGCATCCGGCCAGCGCGGAACATGTCGCCCGGGCCGCCGCGCCCGCCGCCCCTGCCCCCAAACGGACCAAAGCCGCCGCCACCGCGGCCGCCGAACTTGCCGGCCATATGCATGAACATGCGCTCGCCGAAATGATGCCCGGAATGATCGTGCCTGTGCATGAATTGCTCCTTGAGTTATATCTTACGATACATCTTAAGTAAGGCGCACTCCTCGTCGAGTCAAGATATATCTTACGATGTATGCAGGAGGCGCCAAGGCCTCCGGCATGCTGCTGTCGTTTGGGGTTGCCTACCATCGGCCCTTACGCCGGTTCCAGGCGTAGAGAAGGTCCGCGAAACGGTCATAGGCGATGCGCGTCAGCGGCAGCGTTGTCACATTGCCGAACAAGCTCGCCAGCCACCCCTCGCCCGGCGTGAGCCGCCAGACCGCGACCGCCACATCGGCGCCGACCAGCAGCCGGCCTTCGCTATCGGTCGCGTGCAGGCGCCGGCGGATATCCTCGAGCGAGGCGCCGAAGGCTGAAAGCGCTTCGGGTTCGAAATTGATGTCGCGGAATGCGACGCGGCCCGCCTTGACCGCCTCGATCAGCCGCCGCCTCTGGCGGCTGATGCCGGCATCGCACACCGGACAGCGCGTGTTGTACCAGACGGTCAGCGGCGGCTTGGGCATGGCGCGATTATCGGGAATGCGGCGCGGCTTCGCAACAGCCGCGCCGGTCCCGGCTTCAGCCGCCTACCCGAGCGAACTGATGATCTCGCGATAGGCGAATTCCGGGAACGCCTTCATCGTCCGCGTCTTGACATTGCCGCCCGACGACAGCAGCAGCGCGAAGCGGGCGAGCACCGCGTCGTCCGGAGCCTCGACGATGGCGACCATGTCGCATTCGCCCATCGTCAGGTAGAATGACTTGAACGAGCCGCCCATTTCCCCCAGCAGCTTTTTGGCCGCATCGAGCCGCTTCGGCGACTCCCGCACGTTCCTGGCGCCCAGCTCGGTCCAGTTGATAAGCACGATGTAGGTTGTCATGGCACACCTCCCACCGGGAGCCACGGTGCAGGCGCCTGGCCGTTTACGGCCAACGCCGGGGCGGGCATCCGGCTTGTCGCCCACAAATGCATCCGACACCCGAATTATCCTCCTGTCGGGCAGATGCGGCAAGGCGGCATGAAAGGTGGCCGGAAACGCCAAAGGGCGCCCGAGGCGCCCTCTGGACTTGCTTGTCTGACCTGCGGATCAGCTGTCGAGGAAGCTTCTGAGCTTGCGCGACCGGCTCGGATGCTTGAGCTTGCGCAGCGCCTTGGCTTCGATCTGGCGGATGCGCTCGCGCGTCACCGAGAACTGCTGACCGACTTCCTCCAGCGTGTGGTCGGTGTTCATGCCGATGCCGAAGCGCATGCGCAGCACGCGTTCCTCGCGCGGCGTCAGCGAGGCAAGCACCCGCGTCGTCGTCTCGCGCAGATTGGCCTGGATCGCCGCGTCGATCGGCAGGATCGCCATCTTGTCCTCGATGAAGTCGCCGAGATGCGAATCCTCCTCGTCGCCGACAGGCGTTTCGAGAGAGATCGGCTCCTTGGCGATCTTCAGGACCTTGCGCACCTTTTCCAGCGGCATAGCGAGCTTTTCCGCCAGTTCCTCCGGCGTCGGCTCGCGGCCGATCTCGTGCAGCATCTGGCGCGAGGTGCGAACGATCTTGTTGATCGTCTCGATCATGTGCACCGGAATGCGGATGGTGCGCGCCTGGTCGGCGATCGAGCGGGTGATGGCCTGCCGGATCCACCAGGTGGCGTAGGTCGAGAACTTGTAGCCGCGACGGTATTCGAACTTATCGACCGCCTTCATCAGGCCGATATTGCCTTCCTGAATGAGGTCCAGGAACTGCAGGCCGCGATTGGTGTATTTCTTGGCGATGGAGATGACGAGACGCAGGTTCGCCTCGACCATTTCCTTCTTGGCGATCGCGGCCTCACGCTCGCCTTTCTGCACCTGGTTCACGATCTTACGGAATTCCAGGATCGAGATCGCCGTTTCGGTGGCGAGGTTCTGGATCTCGGCGCGCAGCTCCTTGATCGTGTCCTTCTCGTTCTTGGTGAATTCCTTCCAACCGCGCGAGGTCAAATTGGCGATCGAGCGGGTCCAGTTCGGATCGAGCTCCGAGCCCTGATATTCCTTGAGGAATTCCTCGCGGCGCACGCCATAGCTCTCGGCGAGCCGCAGAAGCTTGCCCTCGTTCTGCACCAGGCGCTTGTTGATGTCGTAGAGCTGCTCGACCAGCGCCTCGATGCGCGCGGCGTTGAGCGACAGCGACTTCACCGCCTTGATCAGCTGGTCCTTCAGCTCCTTCAGCCGGCGGTCCTGGCTGGGCGACAGCGTGCCGGCGGCGGCGAGACGATTCTCGACCTGCTGGTCCTGCAGCTTGCGCAGCTTCTTGTAGGTGTCGGCGATGACGTCGAGCGTCTCCATCACCTGCGGGCGCAGTTCCGCTTCCATCGCGGCCAGCGACAGGCTGGCCTCGTCCTCGTCGTCTTCCTCTTCCTCCAGCCCGCGCGTGTCGCCCCCGACATTGGTGATGTCGTCTTCTTCCTCGCGCGCCGCGCGGCCACGCGGCTTCTCTTCCGGCTTGGAGGGCGCTTCCTCGACGCGTTCGACCACCGGCGCCTGCTTGGCCTCCGGGCCGGCATAGGTCGCCTCTAGGTCGATGATCTCGCGCAGCAGGATCTTCGATTCGTTGAGCTCGTCGCGCCAGATGATGATGGCCTGGAAGGTCAGCGGGCTTTCGCACAGACCCGCGATCATCGTTTCGCGGCCGGCCTCGATACGCTTGGCGATGGCGATTTCGCCCTCGCGCGACAGAAGCTCGACCGAGCCCATCTCGCGCAGGTACATGCGCACCGGATCGTCGGTGCGATCGGTCGGCTCTTTCTTGGTGGTCGTGGCGGCAACGGCGGTGCCGGTCTGCTCGGCAAGCTCGTTGGCGTCTTCCTCGCTGTCGCCGGCGGGCTCGGCCTCGGCCTCTTCGCCCTGCTCGTCATCCTCGACAACGTTGATGCCCATGTCGCTGAGCATCGCGTTGATGTCTTCGATGCGGTCCGGATCCGTCTCTTCCGAGGGCAGCACCGCGTTCAATTCGTCGAGCGTGACATAGCCGCGTTTCTTCGCGGCCTTGATCATCTTCTTGACAGCATCGTCGGAAAGGTCGAGCAAAGGGCCATCGGTGGCGCCTTCGCGTTCGGTCTCGACCTCTTCCTTTTCCTTTGTCGCCATTCTTTGTCGTCTCCAAGCGGCCCAATATCGAGGCCGCGTAAACTGTCGGACCGGTTACGCCGGATGTGCTCGTACCGGAATGCTTTTTACCGGCCCGGCAACCGCGTCATCTCTTTTGTTTTGTGCATCTCGTTTGCCCCAAACCGGTTTTCACTTTTGGGCGACATGCATTAAGTCCAGATTAACCCTGATATCTGGAGCAGGCGTTTTGCCTGTCCAGCCGTCACCGGCACCTCACATCGCTCAAATTTCCCGCCGACGCCGGGGCACGGTTAACGTTTCGAATCGTCCTGATTCCGCCAATCTGCCAGAAGGTCAAGCGCCTCTGGCATGATTCGCATGAAAAAAGCGAATCAATTACCCGACTTAGAGGCGTCGATTCGACGCGCTGCGCATTTCCACTTCACTTCCAATGGGTGGTGTTCGGCCCTAAACGCGGCCAACCCTGCCCGATGAAACGCCGAACCCTTCGATCAGCGCTTCCGTTGCCTGCACATCGTTGAATTGCGCTTGAATCTCGACGAGATGCCGGAAGTTTTCGTCCGAAGGGTCTGCATCGAGCGCCGCCTGCGCCTGTTTCAGCTCTCTATGTAAGGTGCGGGCGCTGCGCTGCAAGTGCATCGCCTGGTTGAAGGCGTCGCGGGCGTCGTCGAGCGCGGCGGTTTCGAGCGCCGGCCATTGCCGCGCCCGCTTGATCAGCTCCACCGCCCGCTCCCAGATGCCGCCGCAGCCGGCGCGCTCGATGGTGGCGATGACCGCGCCGCGCTCGTCGGCCGCGTCATGCGCCATGGCATCGAGGATGGCCGCGTGCAGTTTGCGCAAGTCAGAATTGGCGAGGTCTAGGAATTCGACATGGGCGAAATTCTCGTCGATCAGCGCCGGGTGGTTGACCAGAGCCACGATGATCGTCGCCTCGCGCACCGACATCCCCTCGCCGGCCCGCTTGACCAGCGCCGACTGGCCGAGGCTTTCAGTGATCGCGATGCGGCCGCTTCCCCCCTTGGCGAACTGCCCGCCGGGTGCCGCGGCCTTGCCCTGGCCGCGCTCTCCCAGCCGGCCGCCATCCTGGCGACCCTGCCGAGCATTGCGTTGTGAGCCGAAGAAGCTCAGCTCCCGCTCGCGCATAGCCTGCTGGTAATGGTAGCGCGTGCTCTCGTCGCGGATGCGGCTGGTCAGTTCGCGCAGCGTCTTTCCCAGTTCGGCGCGACGTTCCGGCGTTTCGAAGACGCCGCCGGCGGTCTCCCGCATCCACAGGAGATCGACAAGCGGCCGCGCCTCCGCCAGCACTGCCCGGAACGCATCCGGCCCCTCTGCCTTGACCAGATCGTCAGGGTCCTTGCCTTCCGGCAGCAGCGCAAACCGCGCCGAGCGTCCTGCCTGCACCGAAGGCAGGGCCAGATCCGCGGCACGCCATGCCGCTTTCAATCCTGCCTTGTCGCCGTCGAAGCAAAGCACCGGCTCGGGCGCCATGCGCCACAACAGCTCGAGCTGGTTTTCGGTGAGCGCGGTGCCGAGCGGCGCCACGGCATTCTCGAAGCCGGCCTGCGCCAGCGCGATAACGTCCATATAGCCTTCGACCGCGATCACCGTACCGCCTTTCGCCAGCGCCTTGCGGGCGCGGGCGAAATTGTAGAGCACGTTGCCCTTGTGGAAGAGCTCGGTGTCGGGCGAGTTCATGTATTTGGCGAGCGCATCCGGCGCCAGCGCGCGACCGCCGAAGGCGATGATCTTGCCGCGCGAATCCGGGATCGGGAACATGATGCGGTCGCGGAACCAGTCATAGGAAACCGGAATGTCGTCGCCATGCCGCACCAGCCCGCAGGCCTCGATATCGGCCTTCGGCACGCCCTTCGCGGCGAGATGCTCTTTCAAGGCGTTGCGGCTGTCGGGCGCATAGCCCAGCCGGAACGATTGCTGCGTCGCCGACGTCAGTCCGCGCTCCCTGAGATACGCACGGGCTTTGGCACCGTCGGCGCTCTGCAGTCGCTCCTGGAAGAAGGCGGTCGCCATCTCCATCACCTCGGTCAGGCTGGCGCGCTCCTTCTCGCGCCGTTCTTCCCGTTCATCGCGCACCGGCATCGGCACGCCGGCCATTTCGGCGATCTTCTCGACCGCTTCGGGAAAACTCATGCCGTCGAGCTCGGTGAGGAACTTGAAATGATCGCCCGACACCGAGCAGCCGAAGCAGTGATAACGGCCCTTCTTGTCCTCGCAGTGGAAGGACGGGCTTTTCTCCCCATGGAACGGGCAGCAGGCCCAATAGTCGCCGCGCGATGCGTTGGTCTTCTTCCTGTCCCACGCGACACGCGTGCCGATCACCGATGAAATCGGCACGCGGTCGCGAATCTCGTCGAGGAAGGCGGGTGGAAAGCGCATCTAAGAAAGCTCGTTTGCCCTCCATATAATCAAGCCGGCCGGGCGCTGCGACTCTGTCCGGCCCATCGTACCCGCTTTTCACAGACGAAAAGAAGGCGGCCGGGGCGGCCGCCTTCTGCATTACCGGTTGTCGCGGTTTACTGCGCGGCGATCGCGCCGAAGATGATGCCGGACAGGATGCTGACCAGCACATAATCGTTGCCGACGCGGATCCACTCCTGGCCGGGTCCGGGGCGGCGCAGGCCGTAGTGGTTCCAGTCGCGGACCGGCTGGTGGCGCCTCCAGTTGGAATACTTCTGGCCGTTGCGCCAATGGCTGCGCTTCACGACCTTCTTCTTGACGATGACGCGCTTGTCGACATGCCGGCCGGGCTTCTGCCAGTCGACCTGCGTGTAATTCGACTGCGGCGCGCTCGGCTGGGCGAGCGGCGCGGCCTGGCCGGAGAAGGCCGAGGCGGCCAGCATCGAGGCAGTGACGGCGCAAAGTATGAGACGCTTCATGGTCGGTACTCCTTGTTGTCGATAGACGAAGGACTAACGGCCAATGGATGAACCGAAACTGAACGCTGGAATTACAATTCTGTAATGATTTCCGATGCTTGCTCGAGCCGCTTCAACAACACCGCGGATTCCTCCGGCCACGCCGCCTAGCGTTGGGCACCATGAAGCGAACCGCAGCCGCCAAGCGCATGCAACCAATGCCTTCTCCGTTCATTTCCGACATGCGCCGTCGAGCCGAGACGATCATCGCATCAGAGAAATCTATTATTCGGCTAATCTTAATTGGTATATTTCGACGCGTTGAATGGCTAAGATTCGTACTCCTCTCCACGTCGCCGCAGCAACCCCGCGGGGTTGGCTGTGAGCGGCTCCGTCGTCCTCCTGCACCTTGCCGGCGCGGTGGCGCTGATGCTGTTCGCCACCCGCATGGTGAAGACCGGCGTCGAGCGCGCCTATGGTGACGTGCTGCGCCACAGGTTGCGCGCCACCATGCGCAATCCGGTCATGGCGGTGCTGGCCGGCTGTGGGCTGGCGGTCGCGCTGCAGAGCTCGACCGCAGTGACGCTGCTGGTCGGCTCCTTCGCCGGCGCCGGCATCGTTTCGGGCGCCGCCGGACAGCTGGCGGTGCGCGGCGCCGAGATCGGCTCGGCGTTGGTGGCCAAGCTGCTCACCTTCGATCTGACGCTTTTGGTGCCGCTCTGCCTGATCGCGGGCACGGTCATGTTCATGGCCACGGAGCGGCGCGACTGGCGGCAGTTGGGCCGCATCCTGATCGGCATCGGCCTGTTGATCCTGTCGCTGGAGATGATCGGGCAGGCGTCGGAGCCGCTGCGCCAGAGCTCACTGATGCCGCTGATCATCAGCTACTTCTCCGGCGATTTCGTCACCGCCTATCTGCTCGCAGCACTCGTCACCTGGCTCTTCCATTCCTCGATCGCCGCCGTGCTGCTTCTGGTGACGCTGGCGGGGCGCGGCTTCATTCCTCCGGAGCTCGGCATCGTGCTGGTGCTTGGCGTCAATCTCGGTTCCTCCGTCATCGCGCCCTTGCTCACCCGCAATGCCGATCCGGGCATCCGCGTCGTGCCGATCGGCAACCTCTTGATGCGCGGCATGGGTTCGCTGGTGATGCTGATCCTGTTCATGACCGTGAAGCCGCCGATCGGTTTCCTTGGCGCCACCGTGCCCGACCAGATCGTAAACGCGCACATCCTGTTCAATGTGGTTATCCTGCTCGCCGGCCTGCCGCTTGCCGGCCTTGTCTACCGTATTTCCGAGAAGATCGTGGCGGTCGGCGCAAAGCCGGACCCGACGGCGGCGCTCGACATCATTGAGCTCTCGGCGCTGAACGAGAGCGCCCTCGATACGCCAAGCCAGGCGCTGGCCAACGTCACGCGCGAAGTGGTGCGGGTCTGCGAGACGGTCGAGATCATGCTGAAGCGCATCATCGAGCTTTACGAAGATGCCGACCCCGCCAAGATCAAGGCGCTTGCCGCGCTCGACGACCGCGTCGACAACAAGCACGCCGCGATCAAGCTCTACTTAGCCAAAGTCACTCGGAACCCGCTGACCGAGGACGAGGCGTTGCGCTGCCAGGAGCTGATCGGCGCCTGCGTCAAGCTGGAGCAGGTCGGCGACATCATCGTGCGTAACATGCTGGTGCATGTCAGGAAGAAGCTGGAGCGCGGCCTGGAATTCACGCCGGAAGGCTGGCAGGAGCTTTGCGCCTTCCACTCCTCCGTGCTCGCCAATGCGCGGCTCGCCTTCAACGTGCTCGTCTCGCGCGACCCGGAAACCGCCAGGCAATTGGTTCTGGAGAAGGACCTGTTGCGCGAGCGCGAGAAGGAAACCAGCGCCAGCCATTTCCTGCGCCTGCGCGAGGGCACCGCCAAGAGCGTCGAGACGAGCTCGATCCACCTCGACACCATCCGCGACCTAAAGCAGATCAACTCGCTGTTGGCCTCGATCGCCTATCCGGTGCTCGAGGAGCGCGGCCTGCTCGGCGGCTCGCGGCTGAAGGCCAGCTGAGGGAGTTCAAGAAAAGCTAAAGCGGTATCGACAATTTCTCCATTGCCGCGCCCGCCCAGGCGTGGTTTGAGGCCATGCATTCCTCGCATATGTTTTGAACCATGCTGCCGCTGATTGCTCTTTTCCTTGCCGCCTTCGCCTTCGGCACCACCGAATTCGTCATCGCCGGCGTGCTGCCGGAGGTGGCGCAAGGTCTCGGCGTTTCGGTGCCGACCGCCGGATATCTCGTCTCCGGCTATGCCTGCGGCATTGCCATCGGCGGCCCGCTGCTGGCCCTCATGACCAGCAAGGTCTCGCGCAAGACGCTGCTGATCGGACTGACGATCGCTTTCACCCTCGGCCAGGTGGCCTGCGCGCTGGCGCCCGATTTCACCGCCATGCTTATGCTGCGCATCGCGACCGCCGTGGCGCATGGCTGCTATTTCGGCGTCGCCATGGTGGTTGCGGTCAGCCTGGTGCGCGAGGACCAGCGCGGCCGGGCGGTCGCGGTGATCCTCTCGGGATTGACGGTTTCCAACGTCATCGGCGTGCCCGCCGGCACCGCGATCGGCAGTCTGTGGGGTTGGCGCGCGACCTTCTGGGTGATGGGCTCGCTGGGCCTCGTCGCGATCGTCGCCATGCTGGCGCTGTTGCCGCGAACGGCGGGCGCCGCCAGCCGGCCCGCCGGGCTGGCGCGCGAAGTTCGCGTGCTTGGCCGCCAGCAGGTCTGGACCTCGCTGATCCTCATGCTAATGCTGATGATCGGCCAGTTCGCGCCGTTCACCTACATCACGCCGATGCTGCTCGAAGTGACCGGCCTCGACGAGAGCCTGATCCCGTGGGTGCTTTTGCTCAATGGCGTCGGCGCCACGATCGGCGTCCTGGTCGGCGGCAAGCTCGCCGACTGGAAGCTGATGCCCTCGCTGATCGTCATGCTCGCCCTGCAGGCAGTGGCGCTCGGCGTTATCCATCTGGTGAGCCCCTACCCGGTGCCGATGATCGTTGTCATCGTCATCTGGGGCGGCCTGAATTTCGCCATCGGCGCGCCGATCCAGACGCGCATCCTGGCCTGGACGGCCGATGCCTCCAACCTCGCTTCCGCGCTGATCCCATCCGGCTTCAATGTCGGCATCGCGCTCGCCGCGTCGCTGGGTGCTGCGATGCTCAATGCCGGCTACGGCTATCGCAGCCTGCCGCTCGCAGGCGCCCTGGCCATGCTGGTGGCGGTGGTGGTGGCTATCGGCTCGCAAGCCTGGGAATGGCGCAGCCGCGCGACGCCGCCGCTGCCGGCGGCGGCCGAGTAACGGGCCGCGCCAAGCCACGGTTTGCTGCTTCAGACCTTCGGTCGCGAGGAGCCCGGCACTCCCGAAAGGATGGAAGCGAGGCTTTCAAGGCCCTCCGTCAATCGGTCGCGGTTGGGCGTGGCGCCGAGCGCCAGTCGAAACCCGTTGGCGAAGTCCGGCCCGACGGCGAACTCTTCCGCGGGGCTGATGGCCAGCCCGCGACGGCGGGCAATGTCGGCGAGTTCGCCCGAGCGCAACCGGCTCTCCAGCGGATACCACAGATGCAGGCTGGCCTCCGATGCCGCAAAGCCCTTGGGCAGGATGTTGCGCGCGATCTCCTGCCTGGCCTGCGCTTCGGCGCGCACGGCGGCGGTGATCTCCCCGGCTAGGCCGCTTCGCAGCCACTCGCAGGCGAGGCCCGTCATCAGCGGCGGCGCCATCATGGTGGTCCCGCGTATCGCTGCCGCGATGCGCTCGGCGGCCTGCGGATCAGGCGCCGCCAGAAAGGCCGTGCGCAGGAAAGGCGAGATGCATTTCGCCAATGTCGCGACATGGAAGGTTCGTTCGGGCGCCAGGGTCAGAAAGGCCGGCGGCGGTGTGGCGAGCAGCCTTCTGTAGGGATCGTCCTCGACGATGGTCAGCTCGAGCTTGTCGGCCATGCGGGCGAGTTCGCGCCGCCTGCCTTCGGCCATGACGGATGCGGTCGGATTTTGCAGCGTCGGATTGAGATAGAGGACACGTGCGCCGTGCCGCCGCACCGCCTCTTCGAGATCGTCCGGCAGCATGCCGTCACCGTCGTTTGCGACGGCGGCGAGCTTGCGCCGCGTGGTCCCGGCCAGCGCGATCAGCCCGGGATAGGTCAGCGCGTCGGCAAGGATCGTGTCGCCCTCGCGCGTCTCTGCCAGCACGACGGCCGTGAGCAGCGCCTGCGCGCCCGAACCGACAACGACCCTGTCGACCGGCAGCCTGTCTCCCGCTGCGGCGAGCCAGGACGAGCCAGCGGCGCGCTCCGCGGGCGAGCCTGGGCCGGGATGATAGGAAAGCAGCGCTTCCGCGCTGGAGCGCTTGAGCAGCCCCTCGATGCCCGTCCGGATCAAGGCCGGCAGGTTGAGGCCGGCGGGTGCCGGCGGGATGTTCATGCTGAGATCGAGGACAGGCTCTTCCGGTTCGCCCGGCGTGACGAAGGTGCCGCGGCCCGCCGTCGCGTCGATCAGGTTCCTGCGTCGGGCCTCGGAAAAAGCCCGCGTCACGGTCGTGAGATCGACCCCGAGCAGCCGAGCAAGCTCCCGTTGCGGCGGCAACCTGTCGCCCGGCTGCAACCGGCCGCCCGACCGGGCATCCGCCAAGGCATCGACGATCTTGAGATAGACCGGTCGCGGTCCCGCCTCCAGAACCGGAAGCCAGCCCATGTCACATTCTCGGGTCACTTATTCGCATCCATACATTTTGTCGCATTGTCTGCATACAAGAATGGTATATGTATGCAACCGAGATCTCAAGGCCGGGCTGACCTCACGAGAGATCCACTGGAGCGACGATCATGGAAGACCTTGCGCATTATCCACCCCTGGTGCCTTGGCAGGTGGGAATCCGCGGCCGCTGCCCGCGTTGCGGAGAGGGCCACCTGTTCGACGGATTCCTGAAACTGGCGCGAGGTCTGCGGGCTCGACTATTCCTTTGCCGATCCCGCCGACGGCCCGGCCTTTTTCGTCATCTGCTTTGCCTGTGTGCCCTCGGTGCTGTTCGCCGTCTGGGCGCAGGTGACTTTCGAGCCCTCCATGTGGTTCCACGCCTTCGTTTCGATCCCGATCGTTCTCGCGACCTGCATCCCGCCGCTCAGGCCGCTCAAGGGCTGGCTCGTGGCAAGCCAGTTCTACCACAAGGCGGAAGAAGGAAGGCTGGCTAGGCCCGGCGAGTGACCTTGACCCGGTTTCGATCATGGGTTCGTCTCGCGGCCCACGGGTTTGTCCAGATTCAGGTCGAGGTCGAGACCGGCATGCCCCCTACGCGGATCGCTCTCAAGTCGCCTGGAACTGGATTTCGCCTTTGTTGAGAAAACAGGCCTTGTCGAACAGCGACAGGTCGAGCGGATTCGGCAGCCGGATATCACCTATATCCGGGAACGGCTTCCTGGCGGGATCGTACGACCTGTTGATCTGCGAGATGAAGACCAGCACCAGCCCACGTTCCCGGGCGAACGACCTCAATGCACGTATCTGGACCATGAGCTCGGGATTGTCCCGCTTCTGGTCGAGCAGTTGCAGATAGTCGATGACCGCCAGCGTGCCGCGCGGCGCCGACCACAATGCCTCGATGATGTAGGCGGCGCTGATGGCGTCGGAATTGTCGAAGGTGAACAGGTGGTCGAAATCCGCAGGGTCGGCGCCGATGTCCCGGAACCGGTCGAGGATGTCGGCATGCATATATTCCAGGGTAAAGAATACGGCGAGACTGCCCTGCTTCATGGCCGCCACGGCGAGTTCGAGGCTCATCAGCGTCTTGCCCTGCCCAGGCCGTGCCGCCACGAGGACCATGTCGCCGGGCATAAGCCGCTCCAGCAGCCTGTCGCCAGGCGCGACTTCGGCGGCTTTTGCCGCAAGCAGGCTCCAGCTGCCAAAGCCTGCCTTGGCGGCAACGCGGTCGAGCGCCTCGTGAAGGGGGACATTTTCCCGGCGAGACAAGAGCCTCGCCTGGCGTTTCAGATGATAGATGGGTGCGGAAAGCCGCATCGAAAAACCTCCTGCCGCGAGCAGTCTTGGCAACCCCTCCTTATGCGTGGCGCCCGAACAGTTGGTTGGGTGATGGACTGCCCTGCATGAACAATGCTTCCCGATGGAGGGAGGAGGCGTGGGCGCGCCGGGAATCGGATCATAGCGCAATCGAAGCAGACCGGAAATCCGACCTGCAAAGGCGTCGCTAAACTAGAAGTGTTTCGCCGAAGCGTGCGAGACCTTCTATGATCGGTCCGGGTGATTCACAGGTGCGAGACGTTTCGACAGGAGGGGCAAAACGGTGCGGTTGAGATCTGTTCCGCTGGGCGCGGCCGTCTTCTGTTTGGTCGTGATCCTGGCCGCGCTGACGGCATCGGCCAGCTCATTTGCCGCCTTGCGGCCGTCGACCATTCCCGACTGGCTGCAGCGCCATGTCGGCGACGGCGAGGGCCAGATCTCTGAAGTCGTGCTGGAGCGGGCACGCGCGCTCTACCAGAAGAAAGTCAGCGACGGCTCGGTCAGCAATCCCTGCTACTTCGCCATGGACGCGACGCGTCCTGGCGACCTCGGCAACAGCGTGCTCGGCCAGCGCTACTACATCATCTGCGAAGCCAAGCAGCTCTTCCGCGCGGTTTCCGCAGGCCATGGCGGCGGCCGCAACCTGAAAGGCGTCGCCGATTTCTCCAACGGCAGGCGCTGCGCGAAGAACTTCGGCAACGCGATGGATTCCGAGTTGACGGCCGGCGGCGCCTATATGACGGCGGAGACCAAGACCTCCTTCAAGGGCTACTACCGGGTCGGCGCGCAGAACGCGGTGTTCATGCGCACCTTCATCCAGTTCGACGGCGAAGGCGAGACGGCGAACGCCAGGCAGCGTGTCATCGGCGGGCATCCGGCGGCCATCCTGAAGGGCTTGTGCATGCGCAAGAACCCGCAAAGCTCTTATGCCAACCACGACGGCTTTGTGCCTTACGGCAAGCTGGTGGATTACGCCGGCGGCCGCAGCAATGGCTGCACCAGCTGGTCGCCGGCCGATGCCGAGCAGATCATCCCCCTCGTGAAGAACAGCCCGACGACGCTCTACATCTATCCGGAATCGCGCGACATCGCCGCCGTTGCGCGTGCCAAGGCCGCAGGCCAGGCGCTCTCAGGCGCGGGCACCTATTGGAACGCCTCCTGCCTGAAGGAGATCGGCACGCCCAAATTCTGGCCGAAGCAGACGCTTGAGCCGATTATCGCGCAATATAAGAAGGACCATCCGGCGCCACCCCCGCAGCCGGTGCCGATCTGCGAGGACTGAGCAGTTCCAGGAAAAGTGTGTAACGGTTTTCCGTCCGGAGTTGCGAAAAAACAAGGGGATAGCGGTTCGCCGGTTCCCTGAAACGGCGAAACGCTCTGAGGCTGCCGCTACTGCAGCAGCCCCTTGATGATGGCGCTCGCCTTGGCAAAGTCCATCTGTCCAGCATATTTCTGCTTCAGCGCGCCGATCACCTTGCCCATGTCCTTCTGGCTGGCGGCGCCGGTCGCCGCGATCGCCTCGCGCGCCGCGGCCGTGATCGCCGCCTCGTCGAGCTGCGTCGGCAGGAATTCGCGGATGATCTCCAACTCGCCGCGCTCCTGCGCCGCCAGTTCCGGCCGCTTGCCGTCCTCGAAGGCCTTTGCCGATTCCTCGCGCTGCTTCACCATCTTGGCGAGGATCTGCAGGATCTCCTCCTCGCTCGCCGGCGGCTTGCCGGAGCCGCGATTGGCGATGTCGCGGTCGTGGATAGCGGCCTGGATCAGCCGCAGCGTCGGCAGGCGGTGCTTGTCCTGCGCCTTCATCGCGCTCTTCATGGATTCGGCGATTTTCTCGCGCATCGTGCTTCTCCTTCGAATGCGGCGGACAATAGCTTCGCCGAACGGGCAACGCAAATTCCGGCAAGCCGCTGATATTGCTGGACGAATGGAAAACGGAGCTGGCTGGCGGTGCCCGCATTGACCGTTCGGGTGCCTTCGCCTATGTAGTCGGTCCTGCATGAGACAATGAGTTGACGCGCGGAGGCTGGGAAATCCTGCTTCGCGCGCTTTGCTGCGCGAGTGGTCCCGCTGACCAGTCGCAGCGCCTGACAGGAGTGCCGCCATGGCCACAACCACCGCCCCCTGGGCCACCGAAAAGCCGACCGCCCTTCTGGTGCTCGCCGACGGCACGGTGATCGAGGGCCGCGGTCTCGGCGCCACCGGATCGGCCGTTGCCGAGGTTTGCTTCAACACGGCGCTGACCGGCTACGAGGAGATCCTCACCGATCCGTCCTACGCCGGCCAGATCGTCACCTTCACCTTCCCGCATGTCGGCAATGTCGGCACCAATGACGAGGACATCGAGGACTTGCATCCGGCGGCCCGCGCCGGCGCTGTCGGCGCCATCTTCAAGGCCAATGTCACCGATCCGTCCAACTATCGCGCCGCCGGCCATCTCGACCAGTGGCTGAAGCGGCGCGGCATTGTCGCGCTGTCCGGCATCGACACCCGCGCGCTCACCGTGCTGATCCGCGAGAAGGGCATGCCCAATGCCGTCATCGCGCATGCGCCCGACGGCGTTTTCGACATCGAGGACCTGAAGCGCCAAGCCGCGGCATGGTCGGGCCTGATCGGCCTCGATCTGGCCAAGGAGGTCACGTCGGGCCAGTCCTCGGTCTGGCGCGAGACGCCGTGGGTGTGGAACGAGGGCTATGGCGAGCAGGACGCGCCGTCTATGCACGTCGTGGCCATCGACTACGGCGTCAAGCGCAACATCCTGCGCCTGCTTGCGGGCCTGGGCGCCAAGATCACCGTCGTCCCGGCCAAGACCGGCGCCGAGGAAATCCTCGCCATGCAGCCGGACGGCATCTTCCTGTCCAATGGCCCCGGCGACCCGGAAGCGACCGGCGAATACGCCGTGCCGGTGATCCAGAACCTCTTGAAGACCGACATTCCGGTGTTCGGCATCTGCCTCGGCCATCAGATGCTGGCGCTGGCGCTCGGTGGCAAGACCGAGAAGATGCATCAGGGCCACCACGGCGCCAACCATCCGGTCAAGGACCACACCACCGGCAAGGTCGAGATCGTCTCGATGAACCACGGTTTCGCCGTTGACGCCGACTCGCTGCCCGAAGGCGTCGAGGAAACCCACGTCTCGCTCTTCGACGGATCCAACTGCGGCATCGCGCTGACCGGCCGTCCAGTGTTCTCGGTCCAGCATCATCCCGAGGCCTCGCCCGGCCCGCAGGATTCGCACTACCTCTTCCGCCGCTTCGTCAACCTGATCCGCGAGCGGCGCGGCGAGGAAGCTTTGGCGGAACGTTGACACACCCGTTAGTTAGCTATAATATCGCAAAAATAGAGGCAAGAGCAGCGATATCCGGTGAAGACCATCATCCTCTCGGCGGCCGCGGCTCGTGATCTAGACAATCTACCCGCCGACGTTCGGAACCAAGTATCTGACGGCCTGATAGATTACGCGATAAGCGGTCGAGGAGATGTAAAGCGCCTATCCGGTAGAGACGGCTACAGGCTGCGGATCGGTCGCTACCGAGTTATATTCGATGAGGATCGCACCACTATCCTAGCGATCTACATAGGAAAACGCGAGACAACAACCTACAGCAGGTCATAGCAGGACAAGATGTCATGAATGCCCCGCAAATCATCAAAACCTCGACCGGCGAGGAATTGGTCGTGATCCCCAAGGCGGATTACGAGGCGTTGCTGCATGCCGCCGAAGAGGCTCTCGAAGATGCTGCGGATGTCGCCATATATGACGAGCGCAAAGCCGACCTCAAAACCGAAAGGGCGCTGCCGGCAGACGTGACCATGGATGTCTTGCGCGGCTCCAGTCGACTAAAGGCGCTACGCAACTGGCGGAAGCTTACCCAGGCCGAACTGGCGGCGGCGATCGGTGTCAGCCAAGGTTTCCTGTCGGACCTCGAATCCAATCGCCGTAAGCCGTCAGAGCAGACCAGCGCAACGTTGGCGAAGGCGCTCGATGTCCCCAGCGAATGGATCGAGCCTTAGTCATCGTCAAGCCGTGTCGATCAGCGGCTCCTGCGTGTGCATGCGCTCGACTTCCTTCGGCGTCGGCTTGGCCACCTTCGTCACGAAGACAATGACCGCCAGCGTCAGGAAAATCGCGCCGAGCACATAGGGCGCGCCGCCGAACACGACCGGCGCCGCCGGGCTGGTGAACCAGGAGAAGATCGCCGTGTAGAGCAGCGGCGTGATGATCGAAGTGATCGAGAAGATCGAGGTCATCGCGCCCTGCAATTCGCCTTGTGCCGACGGCGGCACCTTGGCGGCGGCGAGGCTTCTGAGCGGCGGATCGGCCAGCGCCTCCAGGCAACCGGCCACGATCACCGCATAGA
>NZ_RZRX01000098.1:0-21487 GCF_003997405.1 Mesorhizobium sp. M2A.F.Ca.ET.042.01.1.1 | reverse complement strand
GTTCGGCATCGAGCCGGAGCAATTGCTTTTTTCCGAGGCGCCGAAACTGCTGGACGCGCTGTGGATCGCCGAGGAGGCCGCCCGCATGACGGCCTTCGCCGCGGTCATCCTCGAAATCCGCGGCAGCCCGCGGCTTCTCGACCTCACCGCCACGCGCCGGCTACACGCCCGCGCCCAGAATGCCGGCCGTCCGCTGCTGTTGCTGCGCCAGGCCGGCGAGGCCGATCCAACCGCCGCCCCGGTGCGCCTCATCGTCTCGGCGGCGCCCGCGGCGAACCGCGAGACGGTCGCCGGACCTCTCGCCGGCTCGATCGGCCGCCCTGCTTTCAAGGTCGAGATCGGCAAGAGCCGCACGGCCCTGCCCGGACAATTCACACTGGAGTGGAACCCAAATGAGCACGCTTTTGCGGAAAGAACAGAGAATCCTGTCGCTGTGGTTCCCGCATCTCAGCGCGGAGCGGATCCTGCGCCAGCGTCTGGGGCGGTCCTGGCGTTCCCGGCCGTCGGATCACCTGCCTCTGGTGATCAGCCATCGCGACAACAACACCCAGCGCATCGCAGCCCTCGACGAGCGGGCTGAGGCGCTGAAGCTGAAGCGCGGCATGGGCATTGCCGATGCCCGCGCCATGCACCCCTCGATCGATGTGGTCGAGGCCGACCCGGAAGCCGACCGCCGCCTGCTCGAAGGCCTTGCCGACTGGTGCGACCGCTACACGCCGCTGGTGGCGATCGACGGCGAGGACGGGCTGTTCCTCGACGTCACCGGCTGCACGCATCTGTTCGGCGGCGAGCGCGCCATGCAGGACGAGATCCTCACCCGCTTCTTCCAGCAGGGTTTTGACGTCCGCGCCGGCCTGGCCTCGACGCCGGGCGCCGCCTGGGCGGCGGCGCGCTTCCACGGCAACCGCATCATTGCCGGCGGCGAGGAGGAGGCGCTGCTGGCGCCGTTGCCACTGTCGGCGCTGCGCATCGCGCCGGAGACTCGCGCCCTCCTGGAAAGCGTGGGCCTGCGCACCGCCGGCGCCGTGATGGCGGCGCCGCGCGCGCCGCTCGCCCGCCGCTTCGGCGCTACTCTGCTTCTGCGTCTCGACCAGGCGCTCGGCCGCCTCGACGAGGCCGTGTCGCCGCGCCTTCCCGTCGCGCCGCTCTCGGTCGAGCGCCACCTTGCCGAGCCGGTCATGCTCACCGACGATATCGAGCGGCTCATAAGCCGGCTTGCCGTCGCTCTGAAGACCGACCTCGAACGGCGCGGCGAAGGCGCAAGGACGCTGGCGCTGTTTCTCTTTCGCGTTGACGGCGCCGTCAGCCGCATCGCCGTCGGCACCTCGCGCCCGATGCGCGAGCCACGGCTGATCCAAAGACTGTTCCATGAGCGGCTCACCGCGTTGGAGCAGAATATCGACGCCGGCTTCGGCTTCGACCTCGTGCGGCTGTCCGTGCTGTCGGCCGCCGCCTTCGACTTGGTTCAGGGCGACCTCACCGGCGAGGCGGATGATGAGGACGCGGACATCGCGCTGTTCGCAGACCGCGTCCGCGCCCGCCTCGGCGAGGCCGCCGTGCTGAAGCCGGTTGTCGTCGAGAGCCATCTGCCGGAGCGCGCCGTCAAGAGCGTGCCCTTCGCCGAAGCGCCGCAAAGGCGCGCGCCGGCGACCGGACGGACGGCGCCACCCCGAACAGCCCCGCCGATGACCATCTATCCGCCGGAGCGGCCGGTGCGCCTGTTCCGCTCGCCCGAGCCGATCGAGGTGCCGGCGACCGAGATCCCGGAAGGACCGCCGATGAATTTCCGCTGGCGGCGCGCGTTCTACCGCGTCGCCCGCGCCGAGGGGCCGGAGCGCATCGCCGCCGAATGGTGGCGGCAACTGCCCGGCGAGGAAGAGGCGCCGACCCGCGACTATTATCGCATCGAGGACAGCGAGGGGCGCCGCTACTGGCTCTACCGCCAAGGTCTCTACAGCAGCGCGCCCCAGGCCGCGCCACCGCGCTGGTATATGCATGGGGTGTTCGCATGAACGCGCTGACCGCCATCCCCTATGCCGAGTTCGGCATAAGCTCGAATTTCTCCTTCCTGCGCGGCGCCTCGAAGCCCGAGGAGCTGGTGGTCACGGCGAAATTTTACGGTTTTGCCTCGATCGGCCTTGCCGACAGGAACACGGTAGCCGGCGTCGTGCGCGCCTGGCAGCAGGCCAAGGTGGAGAAGATGGCCTATCATCCCGGCTGCCGCCTGGTGTTCGGCGACGGCACGCCGGACATCCTCGCCTATCCCCGCGACCGCCAGGGTTGGGGGCATCTGTGCCGTATGCTGACCCAAGCCAATCTGCGCGACGAGACCGAGAAGGGCGCGACATTGCTCGAGCTCGACGACCTGCTCGAATGGGGCGATCGGATGTCGCTGGCGGTCCTGCCCAATCTGTCCGGCGGCGCGGAAGGCAATCTGGAATTTATTAGCCGGCTCAAAGATAGTTTCGGCGCTGCGCTCAGATTGGCCGTGACGCCGGATTATGGCGGCAATGACTGCTTCCGCATCGAGCAGGCGGCTGCGATGGCCGACCAGGCGCGCGTCCCGCTGATGGCGACCAACGACGTGCTCTATCATGCCGCCGAGCGCCGCCCGCTGCAGGATGTGCTGACCGCGATCCGCCTCAACACGCCGGTTTGCGAGGTCGGGCTGGAGCTGACCGCCAATGCCGAGCGCCATCTGAAGCCGCCGCTGGAGATGGCGCGGCTGTTCCGCCGTCACCCTGAAGCGCTGGCCGAGACGCTGCGTTTCGCCGACGAATTGTCCTTCTCGCTCAGCGACCTCGAATACAACTACCCGGACGAGCCGACCGAATCCGGCCTCGGGCCGCAGGCCGAGCTTGAGCGCCTGGCCCGCGAAGGAGCGGTCAGGCGCTATCCGGCCGGCGTTCCCGAGTATGTGCTGGAACGCATCGACAGCGAGCTCGCGCTGATCGAGCGCCTGAACTATGCGCGCTATTTCCTGACCGTCCACGACATCGTCAAATTCGCCCGAAGCAAGGACATCCTCTGCCAGGGCCGCGGCTCTGCCGCCAATTCGATCATCTGCTTCTGCATCGGCATCACCGAGGTCGGCCCCGAGCGCATCGACACACTGTTCGAGCGCTTCATCTCGGAGGAGCGCAACGAGCCGCCTGACATCGACGTCGACTTCGAGCATGAAAGGCGCGACGAGGTCATCGCCTATATATACGAGAAATACAGCGCCAAGCGCACGGCGCTTGCCGCCGCCGTCATCAGCTATCGCGGCCGCTCCGCCTTGCGCGAGGTGGCCAAGGCCATGGGCCTGTCGGAGGATGTGCGCAGCGCGTTGTCGAGCACCATCTGGGGCTGGTCGACCTCCGAGCTCGGCGAAAGGGAGGCCAATGCCGGCGGCCTCGACCGCACCGATCCGCTGTCGCGCCAGGTGCTGGAGCGCGCCAACGAGATCATGGGTTTTCCCCGGCACCTTTCCCAGCATGTCGGCGGCTTCGTCATCACCCGCGACCGGCTCGACGAGGTCGTGCCCATCGTCAAGACGGCGATGGAGGAGCGCAAGATGGTCGAGTGGGACAAGGACGATCTCGACGCGGTGAAGATCCTCAAGGTCGACGTGCTGGCGCTCGGCATGCTGACCTGCCTGAAGCGCGCCTTCACCTTGCTCACCGACCATTATCCGCAAGCGCGGGATCCGTTCGGACGGCCTTACGTGCTCGCAACTCTTCCCGAGGAGCACGAGGACGTCTACGCCATGATCCAGAGGGCCGACACGCTCGGCGTCTTCCAGATCGAGTCGCGCGCGCAGATGTCGATGCTGCCGCGTCTCAAGCCGGAAAATTTCTACGATCTCGTCATCGAGGTGGCGATAGTGCGCCCCGGCCCGATCCAGGGCGATATGGTGCATCCCTATCTGCGCCGGCGGCAGGGCAAGGAGGCGGTCCATTACCCCAGCCTGGAGCTCAAGAAGATCCTCGGCAAGACGCTGGGCGTGCCGCTTTTCCAGGAACAGGCGATGAAGATCGCCATCGTCGCCGGCGGCTTCAGGCCGGGCGAGGCCGACGAGCTGCGCCGCGCCATGGCGACCTTCAAGCGCACCGGCACGATCGGCAATTACCGCCAGCGCATGATCGACGGCATGGTCGGCAATGGCTACGACAAGGAGTTCGCCGAGCGCTGCTTCAAGCAGATCGAAGGCTTCGGCGAGTACGGCTTTCCCGAAAGCCACGCCGCCTCCTTCGCGCTCCTGGTCTATGCTTCCTGCTGGTTCAAGACCTTCTACCCGGATGTCTTCTGCGCCGCGATCCTGAATGCGCAGCCGATGGGTTTCTACCAGCCGGCCCAGCTTGTGCGCGACGCGCGCGACCATGGCGTCGAGGTGCGCGAGGTCGACATCAATCATTCCGTCTGGGACTGCACGCTGGAGGCCACCGCCTTCGATCCGTCCCGCATCCTCGAGCGCCACGCCTCGATACGCGGCGTCATCGAGACGGCGCATGCCGTCCGCCTCGGCTTCCGCCAGATCAAGGGCCTGTCCGAGGAGCGCATGGATGTATTAGTGGCGCAGCGCGGTGACGGTTATCGATCGGTCAGGGATATCTGGCTGCGCTCAGGCCTCGATGTCGGCGAGATCGAAAGACTGGCTGAGGCCGACGCCTTCCGCTCGATCGGCCTGGACCGCCGCGCCGCGCTCTGGGAAGTCCGGGCGCTCGACGGCAGGAGCGCCGCCGAGAAGCTGCCGCTGTTCGACCAGCCGTTGCTCCGCCTGCGCGAGCTGGAGCCGGAAACGAAACTGCCGAAAATGCCGCTCGGCGAGCATGTCGTGCATGACTACCGCTCGCTCGGCCTGTCGCTGAAGGAGCACCCAGTCGCCTTCCTGCGCGAGCGGCTCACCCGTGCCGGCATCACCCCCAACGCCCAGCTGCCGTCGGTGCGCGACGGCCGCCGCGTCTCCGTCGCCGGCCTCGTGCTGGTCCGCCAGCGGCCGGGCAAGGGCAACGCCATCTTCCTTACGCTGGAAGACGAAAAATCGATCGCCAACGTCATCATCTGGCCGCGCGTCTTCGACCGCTTCCGCCCGGTGGTGATGGGCGCCCGCTTCATCCGCGTCACCGGCAAGCTGCAGCATGAATCAAACGTCATCCACATTGTCGCCGACCGGATCGAGGATTTGACCTCCTGGCTGAGCGTGCTGCTGGAGTCCGCCAATCGCCCCGTCATCGAGCATCGGCCCACCGAGTCTCCGGCTCGGCCGGAGCGCCCGGCAAACCGTGGCCTGCCGGTCCGTCAGGACGTAGAGGCCCTATCAGGTGCCGCGCAACAGGTCATGCCAAAGGGACGGAATTTTCAGTAGCAGCAATCTCCAGAACAATACCTAACACGGCGGAGCGAAAAACGCCTTCGTCATCCACGGGCGGAGCAAGGAGCGTAGCGACGCAGCGCAGACCCGAGGATCCATGCCGTTACCCGCGAGCGCCGCTACGGTGCAGAATTCTGCTCCGTCGCACTTCGTGGCCAACGTCACGGCATGGATCCTCGGGTCTCCGCGACGCCGCTTCGCGGCTGCTCCGCCCCGGGATGACGACGTAAGGAACGTCCCGCCAACCTCGAAAGTTCGCGGCATTCTTTCGGAGGCGGCGGCGGGGGTAGAAACCTACGACGGCCCGCCGAGCCGCGGCGGCGGTGGCGCCAGCATGTCCTCGGCCGAGATCGTGCGCGCCTCCGAAGGCAGCATGATCGGAATCCCGTCGCGCACCGGATAGGCGAGCTTCGCCACCCGCGAGACCAGCTCGCTGCGCTCGGGGTCCCAGGTCAGCGGTCCCTTGGTCAGCGGGCAGGCGAGCAATTCAAGAAGCTTCGGATCGACCTCGGCTTTTCGTCCGTCACGTCCGTCCGCCATGAACCCGTCCCCGTATCGGCAAACTACTGCAAGCTGGACCCGAACTCGTCATCCTCGCGCGCTAGCGTCATCTCGGTGATGGCGATCAGCGTTTCGGCGCGCGTCTTCAGGTCCGGCGCTTCCAGGAGCGCCTGTTTCTCGGCCGGCCCGTAGGGCGCCATCATCGACAGCGCGTTGACCAGCATGCCGTTTTCGGCGCGGCTGACGCTTTCCCAATCAGCCTCGAGGTCGTTGGCCTGCAGATAGGCGCGAAACGCCTTGAGCAGCGCCGGCCGGTCGATCTCGGCGGCGGCCGGGTCCTCCTCGAGGTCGGCCAGGAACGGCATGATCTTGCACTGCCGGAACGGCGCCTTTGCCGCGAGCTCCTGCACGATGCGGAACCGGCACACGCCCTGCAGCGAGATCAGGTAGCGGCCGTCGCCCGTCTCGGCGAGCGAGATGATGCGCCCGGCGCAGCCGACGCTGCACAGCTCCGGCTCGCCATCGTCGCGCAAGGCGCCGTCGAGGCTCGGCTGGATCATGCCGATCAGCCGCGAGCCGGCCATCGCTTGGTCGATCATCTGCAGATAGCGCGGCTCGAAGATGTTGAGCGGCATGCGGCCGCCGGGCAGCAGCAGCGCGCCGGCGAGCGGAAACACCGGGATTGCCGGCGGCAGATCCTTGGCCAGCCGGTAGAGTGCGTTACCAACGCGCACCGCGACCCTCCCGAAGCAACGCCGGCAAGCGCATCACCCTGCAATCTCCTCTCGCACCCTCTTGATCGGCACAGCCCTTATCTGGCGCTGGCACTCCTCCGCTCAAGCCTGCCGGCCGCGACAGCCGGCAAAAAACTTTTGAGCTCAATTCCAGGAAGCAGCGGTTTCCGCCCGGAATTGCGCAAAGCCAAGCCTAGAGCAATTCCAGGAAAAGTGTGAAACGGTTTTCCGCTCGGAATTGCGCCAGGACAATCACTTGCAGCGTTTCGCGATTCTGCGAAACGCCGAAATGCTCTACGAGAACAGCAGCGACGACAACTTGCGGCGTGCCGCCAGCGTCGCCTCGTCGGTCATTCCCCAGGCCTCGAACAACTTCAGCAGCTGCGCCCTGGCGCCGTCGTCGTTCCAGCTGCGGTCGGCCTTGACGATCGAAAGCAGATTGTCGGCGGCCGCATTGCGATCGCCGCGCGCGTTCTGGATCATCGCCAGATCGAAGCGCGCCTGATGGTCGGCTGGGTTGGCGGCGAGCCGGCGCTCGAATTCGGCCGGATTGCCGAGCGCGGCCGCTTCGGCCGCCAGCGTCATCTTGGCGCGCAGCGCGGCGAGCGCCGGCGCGTCCTTCTTGTCCTCGGGCGCCCGGGCCAGAACCGCCTCGGCGCCTTCCGCGTCGCCGGCATCGAACAGGATTTCGCCCAAGCCGGCGATCGCCTCCAGCGTCTGCGGCGCCTGCTCGAGGATCGCGTCATAAATGTCGGCCGCGGTCTGCACGTCGCCGGCCGTGCGCGCCTCGGCGGCTGCGGCCAGCGCGTCGGCGATCTGCGGCGCGCCGCCGCCCTTGCCGCCGACCTTCTGGATGAACTGGTTGATCTGGCTTTCGGGAATGGCGCCCATGAAGCCGTCGACCGGCTGGCCGTCCTTGAAGGCGATGACCGCGGGGATCGACTGGATGCCGAGCTGGCCGGCGATCGAGGGGTGGTCGTCGATGTTCATCTTGACCAGCTTGACCTTGCCGCCGGCTGCCTGCACCGCCTTTTCCAGCTGCGGCGTCAGCTGCTTGCACGGCCCGCACCATGGCGCCCAGAAGTCGACCAGCACCGGCTGGCGCCGCGATTCCTGGATGACGTCGGCGGCGAAAGTCGCGGTGGTCGTGTCCTTGATCAGGTCGGCCGCCGCCGGCGCTTCGCCCAGCGAGACCTTGGGGCGGTCGCCGCCGCCATATTGCACCGTCTGGGCGTACTGGCCGCCATTGCCGCCGAACGCGCCGCTATACGGATTGTTGTCGCTCATCGTGTGCCCTTTCGGTCGCGCTTTCAGGCGCGTCATTGTCGGATTTTGGAACCGCCTTCCATGTGGCGATCAAGCCCTGACTTTCAAGATTGTGAGACTTTCAGGATAACAGGATCGTGGCCGGTTGCCTCGACGAATCTGATCAGATCGGCGGCGGCGATCGAGGTCGTCGCCTCATTGGTCAGCGGATGGCCGTTGATGACGTCGTGGCTCATCAATTCCTGGTCGAGCACCACCTTGACCTTCCCTTCCCTGTCGTTGATCAGGCCGAAGACGGTGACCGCGCCGGGGATGACGCCGAGCAGCTCCATCAGCATCTCGGGTTTGCCGAACGACACCCGGCTGGCGGCGCCGATCAGGTGATGGATCTGCTTCAGGTCGACGACGGCTTCCTCGCCGACGGTGACGAGGAAATAATTGTCCTTCTTGTCCTTGAGGAACAGGTTCTTGGTGTGGCCGCCGGGAATCTCGCCGCGCAAAGACTGCGAATCGGCGACGGTGAACAGCGGCGGGTGCCTGACCGTCGAGACGGAAATGCCGAGATCGGCAAGAAATTCGTTGAGCTCGGCTTCGGTCTTCGGCATCGGTCCTCGCGCGGTCGAATAGGGCTCATGCCGTTTACGGCCAACGATGCCATCGGGGCAAGGCCGCAGGGGCAATTCCGGGAAAGGCGCGCGGAAGCGCGGAAGCTTTGAGCGCGGATTGGCGATCGCCCCGGTTCCGCGCCGCTTCGATGCTTTCGAAGCGGATCTCGCCGCACGAGAAAATTCACTCCAAAAAGACCGTCATTTCCCTGTTGCAATCGCCGCGCTCTTCGGCCATATAGGCGCGGCTTGCGGCCCAAGGCCGCGCGAGCGGGTGTAGCTCAGGGGTAGAGCACAACCTTGCCAAGGTTGGGGTCGGGCGTTCGAATCGCCTCACCCGCTCCAGTTTCCTCTACCGAGGATCAAGCAAACGAAAAGCCGCGGACCGCCGCGGCTTTTTCGCGTCTGGACCATTTGATCTTCTTGATCTTCGGAGCTTCCCGGATTGCCGGGGAAGTGACGAAATCTGCCGCCGGCAGTTGGCGCGGGTCATACGGGAAGTGCCGTCATCCATCAGACTTGGGTCGCATGCCAAAGGGACTGTAGAGCCTCTTTTGCAGGGCGCCTGACAACTATATGTTGAGTGAAAGTGCCGGAACTAAATCCGGCCGGGCAGTTTCGCGGGCCGCAGTTCCCGCGAGTCGTTGCGTTGGGGCATACTAGATCAAAGAACGTCGGCCATGAGGTTCACAGCCTTACGGGATCCGTGCGGCCAATGGATGGTATATGACCTGCTTTCGGGTTATCCGGCGCAGGTCGGGGACATATTGTTGCTCGGCCTGAGCCGCGAGGAGGCCGAGCGGCTTGCCGGACAGGCGGATCAATCGGCGCCGCGGCCATTTCGTCCGTATTGCAGCCATTTATCGATACTCTTCCGTTCCGATCCGGAACGATCGGACTCGTCGGAGATTTAGATGCGCCGACCGAGGGAGCGCCGATGAGGTTCGCAGCGATGCAGGATCCGTGTGACGACTGGCTTGTCCATGATCTGGCTCTCGACCTCCCGGCGGAGAGGGACGGCCGGGTGCTGATCGGGCTGACGCGTGGCGAAGCCGAGCAGCTTGCCGACCAGGCCAATGCCGGTATCGGCGGGCTGGCGGGCGATTCGCCGGTTCCCTTCGCCAGCGTCGCCTAAGGACGCGGGCCGCGGCGCCGCGATTCAACCCCAGATCACATCGGATAACATTTGCGTGCCAACGCATTTCAACGTTGTGCCGGCTTCCATATGTCCTTCCGGGGGCCGAGAAACGCCGGCGGTGAGTGGCCTGCACCGCGACACGACGCGACTGGACGGCCCGTTTTGGAAAGCGGGTTTACCGCTTCCTCCATCCCGAGGAGATGTCATCATGCGTTCTTTCATCCCAAAGATCATTGCGGCCGCCGCGGTCTTCGCGGCCATACCGCTTTCGAGCGCATATGCCGTGCACCGCCACCATAGAGCGGCGGTCGACACCACAACCACGGCATCGGTGCCGGCGGACCCGGAAGCGAGAGTTGCGACGCAGCAGCTGCTTGGCGTGAAACAGGGTATCCGTGTGGCCAGGCAGGCCGGCAAGATCACACAGGATCAAGCCCGCGACCTGATGCGGCAAGCGGACGCCATCCAGCCCACCCGAGGCCGTTCGGCGATCGGGCAGATCAACCAGTTGGATCAGCGGCTTCAGAATGCCTCCGGCCAAGGGACCTATATCGGCAGCGGCGGCGATGGCGGCTATTATCCGAACGGCTGACGAGCCGAGCGCTCTTCGTAAAAGCGGCCGCCGGTGTGATCGAGCCCTGCCGGGCCTCACACCGGGGCCCCACCCCGCCAAGGCGGAGATAACGCCCGCGGACCGCCGACCGTCCTGAGACTCACGGATCTGTTATGCCAGCCGCGCCCTTGTCGTCCGCGGCGTCGCCAGCAGTAGGCTGGTCTCGCTGCCCGTGATCCCGGGGATCAGCCTTATCCGGCGCAGCACCGCGTCGAAATCGGTGAGCGAGGCGGTGCCGAGCTCCACCACGAGGTCCCAGCGGCCGTTGGTGGTGTGGATGGTGGAAACCTCGGGAAGGCCGCCAAGCGCCCGGATGACGCGGTCGGCGGCATGGCCCTCGATCTCGATCATCATCACGCCACGTATCCTCTGATCGACCGCGTCGGCGCGCAACACCACCGTGTAGCCGATGATCTCGCCGGACTTTTCCAGCCGCTCCATGCGCGCCCGGACCGTGGCGCGCGAGACGCCGAGGTCGACGGCGAGATCGGACACGCTGCGCCGCGCATCGTGCCGCAGCAGCGTCACCAGTCTTTCGTCGAGTGCGTCCATGATTGCCCATCTTGGTCAAACTGGATGTGCAGAATGATAGACCATTCTTCTCGAAATGCCAATTTCGCCTGTTCAAACCGCCAGCGCCTGATGATCCAATCAGCCGATCAATCGTAAGGGCTGAAGAAATCATGCGCTGCAGGATCGTCGGCGCGCCGGTGCAGGACGGCGCGGGCAGGATGGGATGCGAGATGGGGCCGAGCGCGCTGCGCACGGCAGGTCTCGTCTCGGTGCTGGCCGAGCTTGGCCATGAGGTCGAGGACTGGGGCACGGTCGAGAAGGCCGCGGCGCGACCGGTGATGGTGCACGGCAACCTCGCGCTCAAGGCGCTGCCGGAGATCTCCGCCTGGACCGCGGCGATCGCCGAGACCGCCTACGCTGCTTCCAGGGACGCCGTGCCGATCTTCCTCGGCGGCGACCATTCGATCTCCGCCGGCACGGTGTCCGGCGTGGCGCGCCGCGCTGCCAAACGTGGCCGGCCGCTCTTCGTGCTGTGGCTCGACGCGCATCCCGATTTCCACACGCTCGACACCACCACCAGCGGCAATCTGCACGGCGTGCCGCTCGCCTATGCCAGCGGCCAGGCCGGCTTCAAGGGTTATTTCCCGGATCTGCCGCAGGCGGTCGACCCGGCCCGCATCTGCGCCATCGGCCTGCGCAGCGTCGATCCGGCCGAGCGCCGCGCGCTCGCTGAAGCCGGCGTCACCGTGCATGACATGCGCGCCATCGACGAGCACGGCATCGCGCCCTTGCTGCGCGCTTTCCTCGCCCGGGTCGAGAAGGAGAACGGGCTCTTGCATGTCAGCCTCGACGTCGATTTCCTCGACCCGTCGATCGCGCCGGCCGTCGGCACCACCGTTCCCGGCGGCGCCACTTTTCGCGAAGCGCATCTGGTGATGGAGATGCTGTCCGACAGCTGCCTTGTGTCCAGCCTCGACCTGGTCGAGCTCAACCCGTTCCTCGACGAGCGCGGCCGCACCGCGACACTGATGGTCGACCTCACCGCCAGCCTCATGGGCCGCCGCATCATGGACCGACCGACCCGCAGCCATTCCGGGAGCCTCTGATCATGACCCAGCCTTCGCGCCTCGCCATCGTTCCCTTCGTCAGCGTCGACCGCATGATGAAGCTGGTGCTCGCCATCGGCGTCGAGCGCTTCCTGACCGAGCTCGCCGCCTATATCGAGGAGGATTTCCGCCGCTGGGAGCTGTTCGACAAGACGCCGCGCATCGCCTCGCACAGCCATGACGGCGTCATCGAACTGATGCCGACCAGCGACGGCAAGATGTACGGCTTCAAATATGTCAACGGCCACCCGAAGAACATGCGCGAGGGCCGCCAGACCGTCACCGCCTTTGGCGTGCTGGCCGATGTCGGCTCCGGCTATCCGATGCTGCTCACCGAAATGACCATCCTGACGGCGCTGCGTACCGCCGCCACTTCCGCCGTAGCGGCAAAATACCTGGCGCCCAAGGGTTCGCGCGCCATGGCCATCATCGGCAACGGCGCCCAGTCCGAGTTCCAGGCCATTGCCTTCAAGGCATTGCTCGGCATCGATAAGCTGCGGCTCTACGACATCGATCGTTCGGCGTCCGAAAAATGCGCCCGCAACCTGGCGGCCAAGGGTTTTGACATCACCATCTGCGCGACGGGGCAGGACGCGGTGGAAGGCGTCGACATCATCACCACGGTGACCGCCGACAAGCAGTACGCCACCATCCTCACCGACAACATGGTCGGCTCCGGCGTCCACATCAACGCCGTCGGCGGCGACTGCCCCGGCAAGACGGAACTCCACCGCGACATCCTGTTGCGCTCCGACATCTTCGTCGAGTTCCCGCCGCAGACGCGCATCGAGGGCGAGATCCAGCAGCTCGACGCCGACCATCCGGTGACTGAGCTGTGGCAGGTGATGACCGGGAAGGCAAAGGGCCGCAAGGCGCCCGAGCAGATCACGCTGTTCGATTCCGTCGGCTTCGCCACCGAGGATTTTTCGGCGCTGCGCTACGTCCGCGACCAGCTCCAGGCCACCGGCCTCTATGAGGAGCTCGACCTGCTCGCCGACCCCGACGAGCCGCGCGACCTTTTCGGCATGCTGGAGAGGGCGGCCATGCAGCCGGCGGCGTGAGCGTAATCTCCCCCCTTGAGGGGGAGATGGCCGGCAGGCCAGAAGGGGTCGGTCCGACTGGGCTCAGCTTGCTTCTACAGATGGAGGTTGGCGCTTCACGCGCAGCGACCCCCTCTGTCGCCTTCGGCGACATCTCCCCCTCAAGGGGGGAGATTACGCACTACCCCCGCGCAGCGCAGCTCTCCCGTTCGACCAGCACCGGCGCCAGCACCTCGCGCCTTGACGGCGCTTCCGGTTCGCCCAGTCTTTCGAGCAGCAGGCTCACCGCGCGCGTGCCGATCTTTTCGACCGGCTGCGCGATGGTCGTCAGCGGCGGCCAGGTGGTGACGGCATAGGGGATGTCGTCGAAGCCGACCATCGAGATATCGTCGGGAACCCGCAATCCGCGCGACCGCAGCGCCGTGACCGCGCCCATCGCCATCAGGTCGTTGCAGGCGAACACCGCCGTGATGTCCGGCGCCTGCGCCATCAGCTGCTCCATCGCCAGGCGCCCGCCGGCGAAATGATAGTCGGAATCGACGACCGACGAGGCCGGCAGCGCGAGGCCCGCCTCTTCAAGCGCCCGCGCGAAACCGCGCAGCCGGGCCGGGCTGGAGCTGGAATCGCGCGGGCCGCCGATGACGCCGATCTTTTCATGCCCAAGCCCGGCCAGATACCGGCCGGCGAGATAGCCGCCATGGTCATGGTCGACCAGCACCGAATCGACATTGACCGACTGGATCTCGCGGTCGAGCAGCACCGCCGGCACGCTGGGCAAGAGGCGGGCGAACACCCGCGCATGGTCGGACGAGCCGGCGAAGATCAGCCCGTCGATCTGCTTGGCCATCAGCACCGAGAGATAGCGCTCCTCCTTTTCGGCATTGCCGTCGGAGTTGCACAGGATCACCGTGTAGCCGGAGACGAAGCCGGCATCCTCGATCTGCCGCGCGACGCTGGCGAAGAACGGGTTTGAATTGTCGGGCAGCAGCAGGCCGATGGTCTTGGTCTCGCCGCGCCGCAGACTCCGCGCCACCGAGTTCGGGCTGTAGCGCAGCGCCGTGATCGCGGCGCGCACGCGCTCGGCCGTTTCCGGCTCGACATGGCGGGTATGGTTCATCACATGCGAGACCGTTGCGACGGACACCCCGGCGTGACGCGCAACATCGGCAATCGTCGTCATAGGCCCTGGTCCCGGTGGCTTCCGAGAGCGCTTTAGCGTGGAGTCGCTAACCCGCTCCATCTTCCTGCGCAATTCCGGACTGAAAACCGCTACGCACTCTACTGGAATCGATCAGGCGGATCTTCTGCACTTACTCGGTACGCGTCTAGGATGACGGCAGGCACGACAACAAGGTAATTGTCGTTGACGCCAAACCGCCGCAGCCGATGCCCGAGCCTTCCGTTCACTCCGCAATCGGTTACGCAACCGATTACGCATAAAGGAAGCCCGCAGTTTTGGCGAGTGTCAATATCCGGAAGCAGCTGCCGAGGGCACCATTTGAAGTGCTGCCTGCGCCTGTGCCTGGGGGGCCGGCGCCGCCCCTCATTGTCCTGCCGGACATTTCTCCCCGTATAGTGACGGGGAGAACGACGCCGCCGCGAATGGTTTCGCCAATCGCCAGCGCTGCAGAACAAGCACCCAGGCCGCGGCCAGCTCCTTCTCCCCGTCACTATACGGGGAGAAGGTCCCGGCAGGGGATGAGGGGCGGCGCTAACGTCGGCGGTTTGGCGCCCGCAGGCCTGTCATAAAGTCAAGTGTTGATCATCATCGCCGGCATGATACCACCGCCCAACCGCCGTCACCGCCAGCCGAGCGCCGGCGCGACGTGCTTCAGGATCGACTCGATGACATGGGCATTGTAGTCGACGCCGAGCTGATTGGGCACGGTGAGCAGCAGCGTGTCGGCCTCGGTGATCGCCTCGTCTTCCCTGAGCTGCTCGACCAGCTTGTCCGGCTCTGCCGCATAGGTGCGGCCGAACACGGCGCGCTTCTCCGGCTCGATATAGCCAAAGTGGTCCTCGCCCTCGCTGCCGCCGAAATAGGCGCGGTCCATGTCATTGACGAGGGCAAAGATGCTGCGGCTGACCGAGACGCGCGGCTCCCGCGCGTGGCCGGCTTCCTTCCAGGCGGCGCGATAGGCTCTTATCTGCTTGGCCTGCTGGACATGCAGCGGCTCACCGCTCTCGTCGAATTTCAACGTCGAGCTTTGCAGGTTCATGCCGAGCTTGGCCGCCCACACGGCGGTGGCGTCGGTCGCCGCGCCCCACCAGATGCGATCGCGCAAGCCGGCCGAGAAGGGCTCGAGCCTGAGCAGGCCGGGCGGATTGGGGAACATCGGGCGCGGATTGGGCTGGGCAAAGCCCTCTCCGCGCAACAGGTCGAGGAAGATTTCGGCGTGGTTCCGCGCCATGTCGGCGTCGCTCTTGCCCTCTTGCGGCACGTAGCCGAAATAGCGCCAGCCATCGATCACCTGCTCGGGCGAGCCGCGGCTGATGCCGAGCTGCAAACGCCCGCCGGCGATGAGGTCCGCGGCGCCCGCATCCTCGGCCATGTAGAGCGGATTCTCGTAGCGCATGTCGATGACGGCGGTGCCGAGCTCGATCCGCCTGGTCTTCGCGCCCGCCGCGGCCAGCAGCGGGAACGGCGAGGCGAGCTGCCGGGCAAAATGGTGGACGCGAAAATAGGCGCCGTCGGCGCCGAGCTCCTCGGCCGCGACCGCGAGGTCGATCGACTGCAGCAGCGCGTCGGCGCCCGAGCGCGTGCCCGATTGCGGCGAGGGCGACCAATGCCCGAAGGACAGAAATCCGATCTTCTTCATGTGCTCCGTTCCTGCTGGAGCGGCCCATCGGCCGCTCAAATGCCTTGTTGCTCCCGCAGATAGCCAGGGCAGCGCCGCGATACAACGGACACCGAACGGATACAGACCGTCAATGAGTTCTTCGAAATGCTCCGCGCCCCCGCACCATGCGGAACCAGATAAGCTCATCTCCGCATTCTCGCCGCTGCCGGAGCGCTATATCGTTCCCGCCGATCGTGATTCCTGGACGATGCCTTCATGCATGGCCTGACGCCGATACTGTCCACCGTGACGGCCGCTTTCCTGGCCTCCCTCGTCGAGGTCGTCGAAGCCTTCACCATCGTACTCGCCGTCGGGGTGACGCGCAGCTGGCGCCCGGCGCTCTCCGGCGCTGCCCTGGCGCTCGCCCTGCTGGCGGCGCTGGTGCTCGTTTTCGGCCCGCTGCTGGCGCTCATCCCCATCGCCGTCCTGCAATTCGTGGTCGGCGTGCTCCTGATCCTGTTCGGCATGCGCTGGCTGAGGAAGGCGATCCTGCGCAGCATCGGCCTCATCGCGCTGCATGACGAGGAGCAGGCCTTTTCCAAGGAGACGGCGATGTTGCGGCGGCAGGCCGGCGACCGCCGTGCCGATTATCTGGCCGCCGTCGCGTCCTTCAAGGCGGTGCTGCTCGAGGGCGTCGAAGTGGTGTTCATCATCATTGCCGTCGGCGCCGCGCATGGCCAGACGCTTTATGCCGGCCTTGGCGCGCTGGCGGCCTTCGTGCTGGTGATGCTGATCGGCCTTGCCGTGCACCGGCCCCTGGCGCGCGTGCCCGAGAATTCGCTGAAATTCGTCGTCGGGCTGATGCTGACCAGCTTCGGCGTGTTCTGGACCGGCGAAGGCCTCGGCGCCGAGTGGCCAGGCGCCGACCTCGCTCTGCTCGCCATCTTTGCCGTCATCGCCGCCGCATCCTTCGCCATAATGCACTGGCTGCGCGGCGCCTATCCGGCTGCCGCCAAGGGAGTTGCCCGGTGATCCGTCTCGTCTTCAAGGAACTCGTCGGCATGTTCGTCGACGACGGCAATCTTGCGCTGCTGGCGCTGATCCTGATCGCGCTGATCACCGCCGCGGTGAAACTCCTGGGGCTGCCGCCGCTCGTCGGCGGCATCCTGCTCCTTGCCGGCTGCCTGGCGATTCTCCTGCAAAGCACACGCCGCGCCGCGCGCGACAAGGCGCGCTGAGGGGGGCCATTCCGGTGAAGCCCCGTAACCGCTGGAGATCGGCGAAGCCGCCTCAGCCTCGTCATTCCAGGGCGGAGCAGCCGCGAAGCGGCGTCGCGAAGACCCTGGAATCCATGCCGTTACCGTGATCGAAGGGCGCAGCGGAGCAGAATTCTGCACCGTTGCAACGCCTAAACATCACGGCATGGATCCTCGGATCTGCGCTGCGTCGCTTCGCTCCTTGCTCCGTCCAAGGATGACGACGGGACGACCGTTTCGGCTAACGTCCAAGGCATGCTGCCTGCATGGCCCACCGGGAACTAGTAAACAGTGAAAAGCGTCGGCAGGTGGCCGCTGAGGCGGGCATACTCGACCGCCTCGATCACCGGAAACAGAGCCAGGAAATAGAGCCCGTCGCGGAACGTGTTCCTCAGCGCGCCCGTCGAAAACAGCCACTGCGCCTCGTCGCGGTAGAGCAGCGGGTTCGGCCAGAAGGACGGCGTGCGTTCGGCATAGGCTGCGTAAGCCGCGCCAAACTTGCCGCCGAGATACGCGGCCTCCTTGCGCGCGGTGAACCGGAAGACGAGGAAGCTTGCCAGGCCGAGCATCGCGGCCGCCAGCACCGAGCCGAACATCAGCCCGATACCGACCGCGCCGACGGTCGAGAAGAAATAGAGCGGGTTCCGGGTCATCGAGAACGGGCCGGACACGATCAGCTCGTCATTCTTCCTGCCGCCGACGAAAAGGATGCTCCATAGACGGCCAAGGAAGCAGGCCAGCACCATCGCGAAGCCGATCGTCTCCAGCGCTTCATGTCCGTTCGATCCTTCGGCCAGCGCCGGTCTGCTGAAGACAAGCAGGATGACGGCAAGCACGGCGGCCACCTGCACGACGATCAGGCGCTTGTGCTGGTCGAACGCTTTCGGCGCCGCTTTGAGGGACGTGTAGGCCATTCTTTCTCACCGCTCCGGCGCCGAGACGGACGCCGAACTTTCTCTAGCTCTTCCGCCGGGCGATGACGAGACCCGGCGGATGTTTTTGGCCGACCTTACGAATTTGTAAGGACGCGGACAGGCCGCGGTGAATTTACCCGCCTAGCCTGACTGCCACGGGTTGTCGGCTTGAACGGAGCGCCGACGACCGGCTCTTACCGGATGACAGCCATCGCAATGACCATGACAGCCAACGAATACGGGTCCGAATTGAACCGGGTCCCGGAAGTCACCCTCGATTTCTGGCTGATCAAAATCATGGCGGTGACCATGGGCGAGACGGCGGCGGACTATCTGGCCGTCAATCTCGGTCTCGGCCTTACCGTCACATCGCTGATCATGAGCGGCATTCTCATTGTCGCGCTTGTCCTGCAATTCGCGCAGAAGCGTTACGTGCCCTGGGCCTACTGGCTGGCAGTCGTCCTGGCCAGCGTCGTCGGCACCCTGGTCACCGACAACCTCGTCGAGAATTTCGGCGTGCGGCCGGAGACGACGACCATCATCTTCTCGGTCGCCCTCGCCCTGACCTTCATCGCCTGGTACGCCAGCGAGAAGACCCTGTCGATCCACACCATCTTCACCACCCGGCGCGAGATCTTCTACTGGCTGGCGATCCTGTTCACCTTCTCGCTCGGCACGGCCGCCGGCGACCTGGTCGCCGAGCGCTTCGACCTTGGCTATCTCAACACTGGCCTCATCTTTGGCGGTGTCATCGCGGCGATCGCGCTGGCCTGGTTCTTTCTCGGCCTGAACGGCATCCTCGCCTTCTGGCTCGCCTATATCCTGACCCGGCCGTTCGGCGCCTCCTTCGGCGACCTGCTGGCGCGGCCGGTCGAATATGGCGGCATGGGCTTCGGCACCACATTCACCAGCCTCACTTTCCTCGGCTCTATAGTGGTCCTCGTTCTCTATATGACGCTGAAGAAGATGATCGAGGAAGACGAGCAAGCCCTGCTTGATTAGAGCACTGCACAGGGATTTTGACCGGTCGGCTCTGTTTGCGGTGGCAGGTGGCATGCGTCGGAGATTGGCCGGAACGCCCATCGCGATCGTCATTCCAGGGCGGAGCAGGAGCGAAGCTCCGTCGCGAAGACCCTGGAATCCATGCCGTTACCTTCGCCAAGGCGTGCAACGGAGCAGAATTCTGCACCGGGGCGGCGCTTCCAAGTCACGGCATGGATTCTATGGTCTGCGCCGCGTCGCTTCGCTCCTTGCTCCGCCATAGAATGACGAGGTTGGGGCGGCTTCGAACCGTCGTGCTCGTCGCTAAAACGGCTCTCGCAAAAATGTGTAGCGGTTTTCGGTCTGCAAGCGCGTAAAAACAGATGGTCGGTCCGGAGCCGCATGAAGAGAGACTATCAGCCAAGAAAAAGCCGCAGCCGGCGCCGCCATGCCGGCAAGGCTGCGGCGGCAAGGACAGCACGGGACGATGCGACTTCTGCTTGTTGAGGACGATCCGAGAACCGCCGACTATATCGTCAGGGGGCTGACCGAGGCCGGCCATGTCTGCGATCTCTTGCGCGACGGCCATGACGGCCTCTTCGCCGCGACCCGCAACGCCTATGACGTGATCATCGCCGACCGCATGGTTCCCGGCCTCGACGGCCTGTCGATGATCAAGGCGGTGCGCGCCGCCGGCATCCATACGCCGGCTATCTTCCTGACCTCGATCGGCGGCGTCGACGACCGTGTCGAGGGCCTGGAGGCGGGCGGCGACGACTATCTGGTCAAGCCCTTCGCCTTTTCCGAGCTGCTTGCCCGCATCCATGCGCTCGGCCGCCGGCCGGCGGCGCAGGAGCAGAAGACGGCGTTGCGCGTCGCCGACCTGGAGATGGACCTGATCCAGCGCCGCGTGACCAGGCAGGGCCAGCCGATCGACCTGCAGCCGCGCGAGTTCAGCCTGCTCGAGGTGCTGATGCGCGGCGAGGGCCGCGTCATCACCCGCACCATGCTTCTGGAGCGCGTCTGGGATTTTCACTTCGACCCCAAGACCAGCGTCGTCGAGACGCATATCAGCCGGCTAAGGGCCAAGGTCGACAGGCCCTTCGACGTTCCGCTGATCCACACCGTGCGCAACACCGGCTACAGCCTGCATGTTCCGGCCTGATCCCGCATCCGCGATTGCCGGGCGACCAGGCGCCTTCGCGCGCGCATGAGCGAGAGGCGCTCCAGCCTTCTGCGCAGCACGCCGTTCAGGCTGGCGCTGACCTTCGCCTTCCTGTTCCTGCTTGCCTTCATCCTGTCCGGCGCGGTCGTCTATCAACTGATGAGCGCCTCGCTTGCCAGGCAGCTCGATCAATCGATCAGGGAGACCTATTCGCTCATCGCCGCGACCCATGCCGAGAGCGACGAGGAGGATCTCGTCTCCACCGTCAGGGACCATGCCCAGTTCAGCCAGGACAAGGACGAGATCTTTTCCCTCACCGATAAGGCCGGCAACCGCCTCGCCGGCGATTTCACCGCCTCCGGCCTGCCGGACGGGTTTTCCATGTTCGCAGCCGACTTGCCGGGTGTGCCGCCAGGTACCGGATATCGCGCCTATTCGGGCACGGTCGGCGATAACAATTTGACCGTCGCCTTCTCGCTTTCGGAAACCGAGGATCTCGAACGGATCGTGCTGATGAGCTTCGGCTGGGCGACGCTCGCCATCACCGTTCTGGCGATCGGCGGCGGCGCCGTGCTTGCCTCGCGCGTCCAGCGGCGCCTGGATGGCATCGCCAGCACCATGGTCGACGTCTCGCACGGCCTGCTCGATGCGCGTATTCCGCTGATCGGCAGCGGCGACGACATCGACGCCGTCTCCGCCCAGGTGAATGCGGCGCTCGAGCGCCTGTCGGGCCTGGTCGACGGCATGCGCGAGGTGAGCGCCAATATCGCCCATGACCTCAAGACGCCGCTCAACCGGCTGCAGATGATCCTGGAGCAGGCCGCCGACAAGACGGCATCGGGCGAGGATGTCTCGACCGAGCTGACCGACGCCCGCATCGAAAGCCAGCAGATCAACAGCACCTTCGACGCGCTTCTGCGCATCGCCCAGATCGAAGCCGGAGCGCGCAAGGCCCGCTTCGTCGACCTCGACGTCGGGCCCATCGTCGAGACCATCGGCGACGTCTATGCCGATGTCGCGGAGGATGACGGCAAGTCGCTGTCGACGAGCGTCCTTCCGGATACGAAATGGTATATCCACGGCGACCGCGACCTGCTGATGCAGATGCTCGCCAATCTTGTCGAGAACGCGCTCAGGCATTGCCCGCCGGGCACCGCGATCGGGCTTTCGGTGACCAGGGAAGGTGGCGACGTCCTCATCCATGTCCGCGACAATGGCCCGGGCATTCCGGCCGAGGAGCGTGAAAAGGTGTTCCGGCGGCTCTACCGCCTGGATGCGAGCCGCACGACGCCGGGCAGCGGCCTGGGCCTCAGCCTTGTCAAGGCTGTGGCCGACCTGCATGGCGCCGCAATAACGCTTGAGGATTGCAAACCAGGTCTCGGCGTGATCGTCAGCTTCCCGGCGGTTCGAGTTCCGGAAGCCTGAGGCGGGACCCCGACCCCAACGTCGTCATTCTAGGGCGGAGCAAGGAGCGGAGCGACGCGCGCAGACCCTAGAATCCATGCCGTAACATTAAAACGTT
>NZ_RZRX01000097.1:0-21594 GCF_003997405.1 Mesorhizobium sp. M2A.F.Ca.ET.042.01.1.1 | reverse complement strand
TTTCTCCACCCGCCGCATCGGTGCGCTCGAGGCCTTCATCCTATGCTTCGACCAGGACGCAGATTACGACAGCCCGAACTTCCTCTGGTTTCGCGAGCGCTATCCGCGCTTCGTCTATGTCGACCGCGTGGTGGTCGCCGCGGCGGCGCGCGGCCGCGGCCACGCCCGCCGCCTTTATGAGGATCTGTTCGAGCAGGCCCGGCGCGCCGGCCACACGATGGTAACCTGCGAGGTCAATGCCGATCCGCCCAACCCGGCTTCCGATGCCTTCCACGCCGCGCTCGGTTTCGCCGAGGTCGGCGACGCGGTAATCCATGGCGGCAAGAAGTCGGTGCGCTATTGGGCAAAGCCGATCGCCGCCTGAACACGCTTCGAACGCTGCTGGCCAGAAGAACAAGCCGAAGCTAATATAACCGCTCGGCTGGCTGGGGCGCGACATCATGGCGAGCAATGTCTTCCGCTTCGACGAAAGCTGGGACATCCCTGAAGGCACACCCCAGGAAGTGTGGGATGTGCTGTCGGACGCCCAGTTGCTGCCGCTCTGGTGGGGCGATGCCTATAAGGAGGTGGAGCCGCTCGACAAGAAGGGCAAGGGCGTCGTCGGCGCCCGCGCCAGGGCACGAGCGCGCGGCGCCCTGCCCTATGAGCTGAACTTCATCATCGAGGCCGCGGAGCTCATACCCGGCCGGCTGGTGGTGGTAAAAACCTTCGGCGATTTCGATGGGCTGTGGCGGGCCGAACTGTCGCCGTCAGGGGCCGGCACGCATGTCGATCTGGTCTGGCAGGTCACGGTCGAGAGGCCGATCCTCAAATTCCTGGCGCCGCTGCTCAGGTCCGCCTTCGCCTGGAACCATCGCTGGACGACGCCGCGCGGCGAAACCGGGCTTCGCCGATACCTCGCCGCCCGAAAGAACGGCAAGGCCTGACCTCACCAGTTGCGGTTGAGCCAGCCGCGAGCCGGTTTCTCGACGATGTAATAACTCGCCAGCGCGGTGCGGGATAACTTTGTGCAAGTGCGAAGCTGCATTTTGACCGGTGATTCCGGTCAAACCTTGTTTTGGTCAAGAAAAAGGGGCCGAAATGGCCCCTTCTTTCACCTGCGGCGGGCGCTGTTCAGGCGTTGGCGGCGGCCACCGCGCGCTTGGCCATCACCGCGATCAGATTGGCGCGGTACTCGGCGGAGGCATGAAGGTCGCTCATCAGCCCTTTCGCCGGCACTTTGAGGCCGTCAAGCGCCGCGGCGTCGAAGCTCTTCGCCAGGGCGGCCTCGACCTCCTTCGAGCGGAAGACACCGTCCTCGCCGGCGCCGGTCACCGCCGCCCTTACCCCGTCCTTGCCCTTGCTCACGAACACGCCGACGATGGCGTAGCGCGAAGCCGGGTTGCGGAACTTCTGGTAGGCCGCCTTGGCCGGCGCGGTGAAGCTCACCGCCGTGACGATCTCGCCTTCCTTCAGCGCCGTCTCGAACAGGCCCTTGAAGAATTTGTCCGCCGCGATCTCGCGCTTGTTGGTGATGATCGTCGCGCCCAGTGCCAGCAAAGCCGCCGGATAGTCGGCCGCCGGGTCGTTGTTGGCGATCGAGCCGCCGAGCGTGCCTTTGTGGCGCACCGCCGGATCGCCGATCAGCGATGCCATATGCGCAAGCGCCGGGCACACTCTCTTCAGCTTCTCGTCGATGGAGACGTCGTAATGTGTCGTCGCGGCCCCGATGGTGACCGTCTTGCCGGACACCTTGACGCCCTGCAGTTCCTTCAGCCGCGAGACATCGACGAGGTCGGAAGGCGCCGCGAGCCGCGTCTTCATGGCCGGGATCAGCGTCATGCCGCCGGAGAGCAGCTTGGCGTCGCCGTTCTTCAGCAGCTTGGCGGCGTCAGCGACGGAAGAAGCGCGATGGTAATTGACCGAATACATGCTCGTTCCTCCTCAGTGCTTCGTCGCGCGGATGGTAGCCCACACCGTCGCGGGCGATGCCGGCATGGGAATGTCGACGACGCCGAGCGCGTCGGTGATGGCGTTGATGACCGCCGGCGGCGAGCCGATGGCGCCGGCCTCGCCGCAGCCCTTGACGCCGAGCGGATTGCCCGGGCATGGCGTGTTCGAGGTCGAGACCTTGAAAGACGGCAGGTCGCCCGCGCGCGGCATGGTGTAATCCATGTAGCTTGCCGTCAGAAGCTGCCCGCTGGCGTCGTAATGCGCGCCCTCCAGCAACGCCTGGCCGACGCCTTGCGCGATGCCGCCATGCACCTGCCCTTCGACGATCATCGGATTGATGATGTTGCCGAAATCGTCGGCCGCGACGAACTGGATGATTTCGGTCAGCCCGGTCTCCGGATCGATCTCGACCTCGCAGATGTAGCAGCCGGCCGGGAATGTGAAGTTGGACGGATCGTAGAAGGCCGTTTCCTTCAAGCCCGGCTCCATGCCCGCCGGCAAATTATGGGCGGTGTAGGAGGCAAGCGCCACCTGGAACCAGGGCAGGCTCTTGTCGGTGCCAGCGACCTTGACCTCGCCATTCTCGATGACGATGTCGCCCTCGTCCGCTTCCAGCAGATGTGCGGCGATCTTCTTGGCCTTGGCCTCGACCTTGTCGAGCGCCTTGACGATGGCCGACATGCCGACAGCGCCGGAACGCGAGCCGTAAGTGCCCATGCCCATCTGCACCTTGTCGGTGTCGCCATGCACGATCGAGACCGAGTCGATCGGCACGCCGAAGCGCTGGGTGACCAGTTGCGCAAAGGTCGTTTCATGGCCCTGGCCATGGCTGTGCGAGCCTGTCAGCACCTCGATCGTGCCGACGGCATTGACCCGCACCTCCGCCGATTCCCAGAGGCCGACGCCGGCGCCGAGCGAGCCGACCGCCGATGACGGCGCCAGGCCACAGGCCTCGATGTAGCAGCTCATGCCGATGCCGCGCAGCTTGCCCTGCTTGGCCGCATCCGCCTTGCGCCTGGTAAAGCCGGCATAGTCGGCTGCCTTCATCGCCGCATCGAGCGATGCGTTATAATCGCCCGCGTCATAGGCCATGATCACCGGCGTCTGATGCGGGAAGGACGTGATGAAGTTCCGGCGTCTGAGTTCCGCCGGCGACACGCCAAGCTCGCGCGCCGCAGTCTCCATCATCCGCTCGAGCACGTAGGTGGCCTCCGGCCGCCCTGCCCCGCGATAGGCATCGACGGGCGCGGTATTGGTGTAGACAGCGCGCACATTGGCGTGGATCGCCGGGATGTTGTACTGGCCCGACAAGAGCGTGGCATAGAGATAGGTCGGCACGCAGGACGAGAACAGCGACATGTAGGCGCCGAGATTGGCTATCGTGTCGACCTTCAGGGCAGTGATGCGGTTGTCCTTGTCGAAGGCCATCTCCACCGTCGAGACATGGTCGCGGCCATGCGCGTCCGCCAGGAAGCTTTCGGTGCGGTCGGCCACCCATTTGACCGGGACGCCGGTCTTCTTCGAGGCCCACAGGCAGACGATCTCTTCCGGATAGATGTAGATCTTGGAACCGAAGCCGCCGCCGACATCGGGCGCGATGACTCGCAGCTTGTTTTCCGGCGCGACGTTGTAGAAGGCGCTCATCACCAGCCGCGCGACATGCGGGTTCTGCGACGTCGTCCAACAGGTATAGTGGTCCTCCGCCTTGTCGTAATGCCCGAGGGCCGCGCGCGGCTCCATCGCATTCGGCACCAGCCGGTTGTTCACGATCTTCATGCGCGTGACATGGGCCGCCGACTTGATCGCCGCGTCGGTCGCCTTGCCGTCGCCGAGCTCCCAGTCGAAGATCAGGTTGTTCTCCGCTTCGGCATGGACCTGCGGCGCGCCGGGCTGGATGGCCTTGGTCGCCTCGACCACCGCCTTCATTTCCTTGTAGGTGATCTCGACCGCTTCCGCCGCGTCGCGCGCCTGGCCCTTGGTGTCGGCGACGACGATGACGACGGCGTCACCGACATAGCGCACCTTGTCGACCGCAAGCGGCGACCAGGCGCCCATCTTCATCGGCGTGCCGTCCTTGGAGTGGATCATCCAGCCGCAGATCAGATTGCCGATGCCGTCGGCCTTGAGCTCCTTGCCGGTGAGCACGCCGACGACGCCTGGCATCGCTTGCGCCTTCTTCACGTCGATCTTCTTGATCTGCGCATGCGCGTGCGGGCTGCGCACGAACACGGCATGCTTCATGCCGGGCACCACCATGTCGTCGACATAACGGCCGCCGCCGGTGATGAACCTCTTGTCTTCCTTGCGCGCCACGCGGGCGCCGACGCCTTCGATACCCATTAGGAAATTCCTCCCGAAAATAGCGAGTAGTGAGTAGCGACGAGTAGCGAGTAGCGAATAGCGAGTAGTGAATTGGTGGAGCGCAGAGCGGCCGAAAAAATACCGACTATTCGCTACTCACTATTCGCTACTCGCTCGATCCTCACGCTGCCTGCTTCGCCTTGCCCTTGGCGCCCTTCGCCATCGTCTCCGATGCGGCGAGGATCGCCTTCACGATGTTGTGGTAGCCCGTGCAGCGGCAGATGTTGCCTTCGAGCTCGGCGCGTACCGTCGCCTCGTCCAGGCCCTCCGGATGGCGCGCGATCATGTCGGTCGCCGTCATGATCATGCCTGGCGTGCAGAAGCCGCATTGCAGGCCGTGATGCTCCTTGAACGCGGCCTGGACCGGATGCAGCCCGGCGCCGTCGGCCAGCCCTTCGATGGTGACAATGGTCGAGCCTGAGGCCTGAACGGCCAGCATTGTGCAGGATTTCACCGCCCGGCCGTCGACATGCACCACGCAGGCGCCGCATTGCGACGTATCGCAACCGACATGCGTTCCGGTGAGGCCCAGATGCTCCCGCAGGAAATGCACCAGCAGCGTTCGGTCTTCGGCGCTCCCGCTGACCCGTTTCCCATTCACAGTCAAGGACACGTCCGACATGCAACCTCCCTGGGTATTAACCTTGGTCCTCACCCTGCCGATGCCGTGCTGTGCTTCGGCAGTACCATTCGCGCACCGTACAACGCGCAAAACAGCGCTGCCAGCGCCGGTTCCATTGTACTTTCGATCATGGCAAAAGCTATGTGCAGCGCAGCAACCGGCCCCATTGCCAAATCAGGGATTGAGGGCAAAGATGCCCTCGATGCGGAGCGTGCCTGGCACGCATAGAAAAGACACCCATAAACCGCGTCGGAGGAATTGCGGAGAAGGCAGCTGGCCAGTTCGAGCACGCGCTATGCATCGGGCCTATCGGCGCTCACCACGGATGAGCCCGACCCGAATGCCTTTGCCCGGGCCATCGCCGCAGAAGCGGCGATCGTCGATGCCGGCTTCGCGCTTCTGTTCTTCTCCCAAGGCCTGGTCGACGCGGCGGCGCTGGCGCAGGCGCTGAAGATATACGCGCCGTCGCTCGCCTATGCCGGCTGCTCGACCGCCGGCGAGATCACGCCGCAGGGACTGGAGGAAGGGCATATCCTTGCCCTGCTCCTTCCTTCGACGTCGTTTTCAACCGTCTCCACCATGGTCGAGAACCTCTCCTCGTCTGGCATGGACAGCATCACCGACGAGGTCGCGGCGTTGCGGCGCCTGCTGCGCGAGCGCATCGGCCAAGACCGCTCCAAGCAGATTTTCGCGCTCTGTTTCATCGACGGGCTGTCCTATGCCGAGGAAGCGGTGACCTCGGCCATCCACTGGGGACTGGACGACGTCCCGCTGATCGGCGGCTCGGCCGGCGACGACCTCAAATTCGAGACGACCAGGCTGATGGCCAATGGCAGGGTCGCCTCCGACAGCGCCGTCATCGTGCTGGTTGCGACCGAAATTCCTTTCCACGTCTTCAAGACCGACAATTTCATCCCGACCGACGAGAAGCTGGTGGTGACGGCGTCCGACCCCGACCATCGCATCGTGCGCGAATTCAACGCCGCCAACGCGGCCGAGGAATACGCAACCTCCGTCGGCATCCTGCCGCAGACGCTGACGCCGCTGAGCTTTGCCTCGCACCCCGTCGTGGTGAAGGTCGGCGGCGAATATTATTGCCGATCGATCCAGCGCATGCATCCTGACGGCTCGCTGTCCTTCTTCTGCGCCATCGACGACGGCATCGTGCTTTCCATCGCCCAGCCGAAGAACATGGTGGAATCGACGCGCACCGCTTTCGAGGATGTCGAGCACAAGCTCGGCGGGATAGACATGATCCTGGGCTTCGACTGCGTGCTGCGCCGGCTCGATGCGCGCAACCGCCAGGTCTTCCGCGACATTTCCGAGCTCTATCGGACCAACAACGTCATCGGTTTCGGCACCTATGGCGAGCAGTACCGCTCGATGCATCTCAACCAGACCTTCACCGGCATCGCCTTCGGCGAGCGCCAGGCGGCCGAGTGAACGAGATGCCGCTTCGCGACATCGACGACGTCGACAGGCTGAAGAAGATCAACGCGGCGCTTGTCAGCCGCGTCGAGCGCTCCATGGACCAGCAGGGCAATGCCTTCTCGCTGTTCCAGACCGCCATCTCGCTGGAAAACCGGGTGCGCAACCGCACCGAGGAATTGCACGCGACGCTGCGCCGGCTCGAGCAATCGAACATCGAGCTCAGCGCGGCGAAGGAAAACGCCGAACTGGCGAACCTCTCCAAGACCAGGTTTCTCGCCGCCGCCAGCCACGACGTGCTGCAGCCGCTCAACGCCGCGCATTTGTCGGTCTCGGCGCTGGCCGAGGTCCAGACCAGCGAGGAAGGCAGGAAGCTGGTGCGCCAGGTCGAGCGCTCGCTGGAGACGATGGAAGACCTCTTGCGCACGCTGCTCGACATCTCCAAGCTCGACGCCGGCGTGGTGCAGCCCGAAATCGGCGACGTCAGCCTGGAGACGCTGTTTTCCTCGCTGCGCTCGGATTTCCAGCCCGAGGCTGAGAAAAAAGGCCTGTCGCTGAAATTCCGGCCGGTCAACGTCGTGGTGCGCTCCGACCGCACACTGCTGCGCCGCATCCTGCAGAACATCCTCTCCAACGCTCTGCGCTACACCCGCTCCGGCGGCGTGCTGGTCGGCACCAGGCATCGCGGCGACACCATCCGCATCGACGTCGCCGACACCGGCTGCGGCATTGCCGAGGACCAGCGCGAAGCGGTGTTCGAGGAGTTCCACCGCGGCACCTCGACGCTTGCCGACGGCGGGTTGGCCGGCGGGCTGGGGCTAGGCCTCGCCATTGTGCGCCGCATGGCGGCCGCGCTGGGCCACCCCGTCACCTTTTCCTCGAGGGTCGGGCGCGGCACCATCTTCCACATCGACGTGCCGATCGGCATGGCGGCCGCCGAACCGGCGACGGGCATCGCCGACATGGACCGTCGGCGCGGTTACGGCCTCTTCGGCACCAAGGTCCTGCTGGTCGAGAACGACGCCGACGTGCTCTCCGCCATGACCTCGCTGCTCGAACGCTGGCTGTGCCTGGTGCGCGCCGCGACCTCGACCGACGACGCGCTCGATCTTCTGGGCGACACCGACTGGGTGCCCGACATCATCATCGCCGACCAGCATCTCGACGGCGGCGACCTCGGCACCGCGACGATCGCCGAAGTGCGCGACTATCTCGGCCGTCCAGTGCCGGCGCTGATCGTCACCGCCGATGGGTCAGAGCTCGTCGCCAAGGCGGCCCGCGCCGCGGGAATCGAGTTGATGCGCAAGCCGCTCAAGCCGGCGCAGTTGCGCGCGCTGCTGGCGCATCTGCTGGCTTAGAACCGCCCCTCAAAACCCAGCCTGATCCCGAAACAGCTCCGCATTGTCGAGCTTCGACACCTCGATCACCGCTTGCGTGCGGCTGTAGACATTGAGCTTGCGGAGGATCTCCGAGACATGCGCTTTCACCGTCGTCTCGCCGACCTGCAACTCGTAGGCGATCTGCTTGTTGAGCATGCCCTGGCGCAGCATCTGCAGCACCCTCAGCTGCTGCGGTGTCAGCCTGGCCAGGCGCTGCACCATGTCGGCGCGGTCGGTGCTGTCGGGGTCGGGCGGCTGGCCCTCATAATTTTCCGGCACATAGACCGCGCCGTCCATCACGGAGCGGATGGCGGCGGCGAGGTCGCTCTTGCGCGCCGATTTCGGGATGAAGCCGGCCGCGCCGTAGGACAGCGCCTCGGAGATGATCTTCGGCTCCTCATAGCCTGACACGATCACCACCGGCAGCCGCGGGTAGCGGGTTCTGAGCTGCAACAGCCCTTCGAAGCCATGCACGTCGGGCATGCTCAAATCGAGCAGCGCGAGATCGAACGGCTTGGCGTCGGCGAGGAGTTCGATCGCCTCCGTGATCGAGCGCGCCTCGACCGTGTCGACGTCCGGATAGGCCATCTGCACGGCGCTGTGCAGCGCCTCGCGAAACAGCGGGTGGTCGTCGATGATCAGGAAGCGGGCGCGGTCGCTGACGGAGCTCATTGCACGGGTTCAGGCATCGGTTCGGTTTCGGCCGGTACAGGATAGTCCGGTGACCATGGCCAGATTATTGGCAAATAGTATATCGCCCAATGGTACAGGGGCCCAATGGTACAGGGCCCCAATGGTACAGGACATTATCGTTGAAACGACAGGCCGATGTGCGCGTGAGCGTCCTCAGTCTTGCCCGGCCGCCGAAATCGGCCGAAGGTGCGCATGATTCATGCCAACACAGAGACAGCCCATGCCAGAATTCGTCCTTCCGCCGCCAGCAACCGCCTCGGTCGCTATTGCCGGCTCGGCGGAACGGTTTGCCGTGCGCCGCATCTTCTGCGTCGGCCGCAACTATGCGGCGCATGCGCGCGAGCTCGGCAACGACGAGCGCGATCCGCCCTTCTTCTTCACCAAGCCGGCGGATGCGGTGGTCGACAGCGGCGCCGATATCCCCTATCCGCCGCTGACCTCGAACCTGCATCACGAGATCGAACTGGTGGTCGCGGTCGGCAAGGGAGGCCTTCACGTGCCCCGCGCGGATGCGCTCGCTCATGTCTGGGGCTATGGCGTCGGCGTCGACCTGACCCGCCGCGACCTGCAGGATCAGGCGAAGAAAGCGGCGCGTCCCTGGGACTGGTCGAAAGCCTTCGACCAGTCTGCGCCTTGCGGTCCGCTGGTTCCGGCCGCGAAATCAGGACATCCGGACAAAGGCCGCATCTGGCTCGCCGTCAACGGCGCGGTAAAACAGGACGGCGACCTTGCCGAGCTGATCTGGCCGATCGCCGATATCGTCTCCATCTGCAGCGAGGCGGTGGAGCTTAAGCCGGGCGACCTGATCTTCACCGGCACGCCGGCCGGCGTCGGTCCGGTTCAGGCCGGAGACAGGATCACCGGCGGGGTCGACGGCATCGGCACGATCGAGGTAACCATCGGACAGCCGAGGCGATGAGCGACCTCGTCCTCCACAACTACTACCGCTCCTCCACCTCCTACCGGGTACGAATTGCGCTGGCGATGAAGGGGCTGGACTACACCTATGTGCCGCATCATCTGCGCCATGGCGAGCATCTCGAGCCCGCCTATCTCGCGGTCAACCCGCAAGGGCTGGTGCCGGCGCTGGTGCTGGATAACGGCCGGCTTTTGACCCAGTCGCTGGCGATCATCGAATATCTCGACGAGATTGAGCCTAACCCGCCGCTGCTGCCGAAGGATGCGCTGGGACGCGCCCGCGTGCGGATGCTGGCGCAGATGATCGCCTGCGATATCCACCCCGTGAACAATCTACGCGTGCTGACCTCGCTGCGCACTTTGTTCGGCGCCGGTGACGAGGACGTCGTCAACTGGTTCCGGCATTGGGTGAACGAAGGCTTCCAGCCGCTTGAAAAGATTCTCGCCTCCTCGCCCGAGACCGGCGCCTTCTGCCACGGCGACACGCCGGGCCTCGCCGACATCTGCCTCGCCGCCCAGGTCACCAACAACGCCCGCTTCGGCGTCGACATGGCGCCCTATCCGGTGATCGCGCGCATCAACGCCGCCTGCATGGCGCTGCCGGCGTTCCAGAAGGCAGCGCCGCAGAACCAGATCGATGCCGAATAGGGAAGCCAAAGACGCCGAGGAGGCCAAGGCACTGGCCGACATCGACGAGTACGGGTGTCATATCCTCTATGTGCTGGAGGAGGACGAGAATCCGCCATTCGCATACTCGGTCGGGATAGAGCACAATTTTGGCGTCCCTGAATTGGCCGTCATCGGGCTCAAACCGGAGCTTTCGATGACCATCATCAATGAGTACTGCAGACGCGTGCGCGGCGGCGAGAGGTTCCGCATCGGAGAGCGGGCGTCGGGTTTCCTGGGAGGTGGCTTCGACTGTCAGTTCGGTGCGGTCCACCCGGACCACTATCCCGAATATTTCGGTTGGGATATCTGGTTCTACGACGGGCCGGATTTCCGGATCATGCAGCTAATTTTTCCAACAACCTCCGGCGTTTGGCCATGGGATGCCGAGGCCGATGAATGGGTTCGCAAGCGGCAGCCTCTTCTAGACCAACCACTGTTGCCACCTTAGTTCGGATCGTCGTCCAGCCGCCTGTCATTTGAACTGAGACATATGGAAGCAATCCTATGAAAGCCGTTGTCTTCGAAAAATTCGGTGAGACGCCGACCATTCAGACCGTGCCGGATCCAAAGCCCGCCCAAGACGGCGTCGTCATCAAGGTGGAGGCGACCGGGCTTTGCCGCAGCGACTGGCATGGCTGGATGGGCCATGACGACGGCATCACCTTGCCGCATGTTCCCGGACACGAGCTTGCCGGCGTCGTCGTCGCCGCCGGCAAGCAGGTCACCCGCTGGAAGGCCGGCGACCGTGTGACGGTTCCCTTCGCCGTCGGTTGCGGCCGCTGCTTCGAATGCACCTCCGGCAACCATCAGGTCTGCGAGCACCAGACGCAGCCGGGCTTCACCGGCTGGGGCTCGTTCGCCGAATATGTCGGCATCGAGCATGCCGACACCAATCTCGTGCGCCTGCCCGACGCGATGGAATACGCCACCGCGGCCAGTCTCGGCTGCCGCTTCGTTACCTCGTTTCGCGCCATCGTCGACCAGGGCCGGGTGACGCCCGGCGAATGGGTGGCCGTGCATGGCTGCGGCGGCGTCGGCCTGTCGGCGATCATGATCGCCAGCGCCATGGGCGCCAATGTGATTGCCATCGACCTCACGGACGAGAAGCTGGAATTCGCGAAGAAGATCGGCGCGGTGGCAACCATCAACGCCTCGACAACGCCGAATGTGGTCAAGGCCGTCAAGCAGATCACCAATGGTGGCGCGCATATGTCGATGGACGCGCTCGGGCACCCGACCACATCCTTCAACTCGATCTCGAACCTGCGCCGGCGCGGTCGCCACGTTCAGGTCGGGCTGATGCTGGGCGAGCATGCCCGTCCGCAGGTGCCGATGGACAAGGTGATCGCCTTCGAGCTCGAAATCCTCGGCAGCCACGGCATGCAGGCCTACCGCTACTCCGCGATGATGGAGATGATCCGCACCGGCAAGCTCAAGCCCGAACTCCTGGTCGGCAAGAGGATCAGCCTCGAGGAAGCGCCCGCCGCCCTGATGGCGATGGGCGGCTTCGAGGGCATTGGCATCGGGGTCGTGACGAAGTTCTGAGCAATTCCAGGAAAAGTGTGAAACGGTTTTCCGTCCGGAATTGCGTCAAAGCAAATCAGTAGGCGTCTACCGCGCAAACTTCTTCGCCCCGAACACGCAGGCCACGACGCCGAGCGTGACGGCCACCATCATCGGGCTGACCTTTTCGTGCAGCAGGCTCGCCGCCAGCGCGAGGCCGAAGAAGGGCTGCAGAAGCTGCAGCTGCCCGACGGCGGCGATGCCGCCTTGCGCCAGGCCGCGATACCAGAACACGAAGCCGATCAGCATGCTGAACAGCGAGACATAGCCGAGCCCGATCCAGGCGCTGGAACCGATGGCCGCGAAGGATGGCGGCAGCGTCGCGAAGCTCAACGCCAGCATGACCGGCAGCGACAGCGCCAGCGCCCAGCAGATCACCTGCCAGCCGCCGAGCTTGCGCGACAGCTTGGCCCCTTCGGCGTAGCCCAGCCCGCAGACGATGATGGCGCCGAGCATCAGGCTGTCGCCGACGGGCGAGGCGCTCACGCCTTGCGCCAGAGCAAAGCCGGCGACCAAAGCGCTTCCCAGGCACGAGAACAGCCAGAAGGCCGGGCGCGGATGGTCGCCGCCGCGCAGAACGCCGAAGATCGCGGTCGCCAGCGGCAGCAGGCCGACAAAGATGATCGAATGCGCCGAAGTGACATGCTTCAACGCCAGCGCCGTCAGCAACGGGAAGCCGACCACGACGCCCAGCGCGACCACAATAAGCGAGACCAGATCCCCTCGCTCCGGACGTTTCTCGCGGAACAGCAGCAGCATCGCGATCCCAAGCAGACCCGCGATCGCCGCCCGTGCCGCCGTCAGGAAGGTCGGGTCGAAATCCATCACCGCCAGCCGCGTCGCCGGCAGCGATCCGCTGAAGATCAGCACCCCGATGAAGCCGCTGAGCCAGCCGTCGAAACTCTTTTCCATGATCTGCTCCGTTTGCGCTTCCCTACCGGCGCGGGCCATGGTGTCGCCAGAGACAATGGAGTACAATTCCACAAAACTGTAATGGTCGGCAGGGAAGTACAGATGGACCTATCAGGCCCAAATGCCAGCGGCGCCACCCTCGTCGAAACCGTCATGGCGGCAATCCGCCAGCGGATCGCGGCGCGCACGCTGACGCCCGGAGCCCGCCTGCCGTCGATACGGGCCATGGCCAGATCCATGCAGGTTTCGAAGTCGACCGTGGTCGAAGCATATGAGCGCCTCGCCGCGGAAGGCACGATCCGTTCGCGCCCGGGCTCGGGTTTCTACGCAGCCGGCCAGCTTGCGCCATTGTCGCTCGCCGAGATCGGCCCTCGGCTTGACCGCGCCGTCGACCCGCTCTGGGTGTCGCGGCAATCGCTGGAAGCAGGCGAGGAGATGCTGAAGCCTGGCTGCGGCTGGCTGCCGGCGTCCTGGATGCCGCAGGTCGCCTTGCGCCGTGCGCTGCGCAGCGCGGCCCGCGCGGACGACGTGGTGCTCGCCGATTACGGCACCCCGCTTGGCCTGCCGCCGCTGCGCCAATTGCTGGCGCGGCGCATGGCCGAGCATGGCGTGGAAGCCTCGCCCGACCAGATCATGCTGACCGACTGCGGCACCCAGGCCATCGACCTTCTGTGCCGCTTTCTGATCGAGCCTGGCGATGCCGTGCTGGTCGATGATCCCTGCTATTTCAACTTCCACGCCCTGCTGCGCGCCCACCAAGCCAAGGTGGTCGGCGTACCCTGTACGCCTTCCGGGCCGGACATCGAGCTTTTCGCCGCGGCGCTCGCCGAGCATCGGCCGCGCCTCTACATCACCAATTCCGGCATCCACAACCCGACCGGCGCGATCCTGTCGCCGGTCACCGCGCATCGGTTGCTGAAACTCGCCGACCAGGCGGATCTCACCATCGTCGAGGACGATATCTTCGCCGACTTCGAGCACAGCGCTGCCCCGAGGCTCGCGGCCTTCGACGGGTTGCAGCGCGTCGTCCAGATTGGTTCCTTCTCAAAAACCCTGTCGGCCTCGGTGCGCTGCGGCTTCATCGCGGCGCCCCCCGATTGGATGGAAGGCCTGACCGATCTCAAGATCGCCACGACATTCGGCGGTGCGCGGCTGTCGGCCGACCTGGTGTTGACCTTGTTGAAGGACGGCAGCTACCGCAAGCATGTCGAGCAGTTGCGCTCGCGCCTGTCGCGCGCCATGGCCGAGACCGCCGGCAGGCTGAAGGCGATGGGCATCACGCCCTGGATCGACCAGCCGGCCGGCATGTTCCTCTGGTGCCGCCTGCCCGACGGCATCGACGCGGCGGAAGTGGCGCGCCATGCGCTGTCGGACAATGTCGTGCTGGCGCCAGGCAATGCCTTCAGCCTGTCGCACACCGCCGGCCGCTTCATGCGCTTCAACGTAGCGCAATGCGAAGATCAGCGCATTTTCAGGGCGCTGGACAAAGCGATGGCCGCATCCCGCCGCAAAGCCGCGTAGGCGCGACATCGGTTGCCCAAGCGATCTTGCGGGGCTCAAAGCCGGATGCCGGTCGCGCTTGCCTCCCGCCTCCGGTCAACCGGTAATTGACAGGCCTCGTGGCGTAAGCATAAATAGACAGACCTGTCTCACTGCTGCTGCTATCATGGAACCGGCCAGAACCGACAAGCGCCAGCACATCGTTGAAACCGCCTATGTGTTGTTCAAGCGCATAGGCTTCCACGCCACCGGCATCGACCGCATCATCGCCGAAGCCGGCGTGGCCAAGATGACCATGTACCGGCACTTTCCCAGCAAGGACGATTTGATGGTCGAGGTCCTTGCCTACCGTGCGGGGCGCTTCGAGCGTCAACTCGACCGTCTCGCCGAACAGGCGGCCACGCCGGAACGGAAAATCGGCATGATCTTCGACTGGTACGGTCGCTGGTTCCACAGCGCCGACTTCCACGGCTGTCTGTTCGCGCATGCCCTGGCCGAGTTCGGCGATCCGGCGCACCCGGTGTTTCAGGCCGCCGTCAGGCAGAAGAACGGCCTCAAGCGCCGGATGCGGCTGATCCTCGAAGAGATGATGCCCACCGACGAAGCCGATAGCGTTTCCGCTGCCCTGCTGATGCTGATCGAAGGCGCGACGCTGATGGCCCGGATGGGGCAGCCAGACTCCGCCATTCGCGACGCCCGCAAGGCGGCAATGGCCATCCTCGCCGCGCCGGGGAGGCCGCAATGAGCGCGACGGTCATCGGCCTGGCACTGTTCGCCGCGATCCTGCACGCCAGCTGGAATGCCTTCCTGCGAACCGGCAACGACAGGCTGTGGACCGTCACGGTCATGAGCTTCTCGGCAACGATAGCCGCCGTTCCGCTGGCGCTCTTCCATCGCCTGCCGGCGGCGTCGGCCTGGCCCTATATCGTTCTCTCGGCCTGCCTTCAGGTCGGCTACAGCTTCTTTCTCGTGGCGGCCTATCGCTACGGTGAATTGGGACAGGTCTACCCGATCGTTCGCGGCTCTGTGCCGCTCCTGGTGACGGTCGGTGGTTTCGTTCTGGCCGGCGAGCGCCTGAGCACGCTTCAGACCCTTGGCGTCGTCCTCGCCGCGCTCGGCATCATGAGCCTTTCCCTTGGCAAAGGGCGCGCGGCGACTAAATCAATCCTCTATGCCCTGGCGACCGGCGTGATCATCGCGGCCTATGCGACGGTCGATTCCATCGGTGTCCGCTCGGCGGGAAGCTCGGGCGCCTACACGGCCTGGGTGCTGTTGATCTACGGCGTGCTGCTGCCGGCCACCTTCATCATCTGCCGCGGCAAGCTCACGGTGGATCTTCGTTCGCCGGACGCGCTGAAGGCGCTTGGCGGCGGGATTTTCGCCCTGATTGCCTACGGCGCCGTGGTTGCGGCCTTCGCGCTCGGGCCGGCCGGTCCGATCACGGCCATCCGCGAGACGAGCGTGGTTTTCGCGGTGCTGATCGGACGGCTTTTCCTAGGCGAGACGCTGACGCCGAAGCGCATTGCGGCCTGCGGCGTTGTCGCGCTAGGCGCGATCTGCCTTGGCTATCATGGATGACTATGGCCGAGAGGCTGTTTCGAAATTCGCTCTGGCGAGTCATATGGTGGCGGTTTCGAGAACCGGAGCGGAGCGGACTCTGCGTCCGTGAGCACTGGAAGCGCAGAAAATGCCGCCAGATGGCCGCCGGAGCGAATTTCGAAACGGCCTCTAAGCGCCTGCCCGTTTGCGGCGCTCATACATCATCACCAGCGTCTCGGCGGTCAGCGCCGGCTTCTGCTCGCCTTCGATCTCAACGGTGTTGGCGGCCTTCATCAGATACTGGCCGGGGCCGCGATCCTCCATGGACAGCAGCGTGGTGCGCAGCCTGATGCGCGCCCCAACCTTGACCGGCGCCAGAAAGCGCACCTTGTCGAAGCCGTAGTTGAAGGCGGCTTGGGTGTTTTCGGGCACGATGCCCATCTCCAGCGCCAGCGCGCCGATGATCGACAGGGTCAGATAGCCATGCGCGATCGTGGTGCGGAACGGGCTCTGCCGCTTTGCCCGCTCGGGATCGACATGGATCCACTGATGGTCGCCCGTGCACTCGGCGAACTGGTCGATGCGCCGCTGGTCGACCGTCGTCCAATCGGACACGCCGAGCTCCTGCCCGGACATTGTGCGCAACTGTTCAAAAGTCGGCGGCGTTCTCCGCCGTGGTTCGGTCATTCCGGCTTTCCCGTCACTCTTGCCTGTCTCCCGACCATGAAGCGGCAGCCTCTGTCAATTCGCCGCCCGCGATTTTCGCCGGTAGAGTTGATGCTTTTAGGGCAGGCCAGAACGCTCGAGCGCCTGCGCCGGTTGCATCGCATGTCGGTCTATGATGGGCTCGAAACCGCCGGACAACCTATTTCTTTTCGTAGCCGGCTCGGATTTCCGCCATCGCGTCCCTGATCCGGTCGCGCAGGATCTCGACCGATTCGATGCTGGATTTCCGTACAAGGTCAGCCACTTCGCTGGCGTTCTTCAGCGTCGTCTCGAACGACTTGCGGGCAAATTCAGCCTGTTTGCTCATCAGGTCCTGCGGGTTGCCCGGCGCCTGGTAGTTCTGCGCCATCCGCGTGACCTCGTTGATGGCATTCTGCACCATCTCATGCTGCCTTGCCAGCACCGAGGAGGCGCCGGCCGCGCCTGCCCTCGCCGACTTCTCCAGGGCTTCGAGGTTCTTGCGATGATGATCGAGGATCGCCTGGACATCGACATTCGGCAGTTTCAGGTCGCGGCCGAACCTGCTGAACATGTCGAGGAACGAGTCGGATTCCGGTTGCTTTGCCATGCCTTGCCTCCCGTTTTGCTGCCCTTGCGGCATCCCAGAGGGAGAATAGTGCGCGTCCGGCCGGCGTCAATTGACCAGAAACAGCCGCTCCGCCGTATACAACGCCAGCCCGGCAAGCCCGCCGATGATCATGCCGTTGAAGCGGATATATTGCAGGTCCTTGCCGATATTCGTTTCGATTAGCCGAGTCAGCTGCGCCAGGTCCCAGCGCTTGACCTGGTCGGCGATGAATGTCGACACGCCGCTTTTCTGGCTCTCGACAAACGAGGCCAGCGCCACGACGAAGCCCTGGTTCATGTCGGCCCTGATCTGTGCTTCCGCGGCCAGATGCCTGCCGGCCTCGACAAACATGTTGGCGAGGTGCTCGCGGATCGTCGAACTCGGCGCATTGACATCCTGCTCGATGAACAGGCGCAGGCTCGCCCAGGCATCGCCGGCCAGCGCCCTCACCTCCGGGCGGCCGAGAAAATCGCGCTTCAGCTTCTCAGCGCGCCTTGCATATTGCTTCGAGGTCCTGAGCCGCTCGATGAAGCCCAGCGCGAAGCGGTCGAATTCGGCACGCATCGGGTGGTCGGGATCGGCCCTGACCTCATCCAGCAGTGAACCCGCCGAAGCGACGATCTTCTTCAAGAGATAGGCATCGGCGCGAAACAGGTTGAACAGCGACGGCAATTCCTCGCGGATTTTCTCGCGCATCGTCGCCAGCGCCTGCTCGTCGTTGAGGAAACGTCCAACCACCCGCGTGAATTCATCGAACAGCTTCTGGTGGCGGCGATCGTCGGTCAGCGCCGACAGAAGGTCGGCGGCCAAAGGTGCCAGCGGCACCTTTTCGATCTGCTCCAGCATGCGGCTGGTGACGAAGTCGCGCAGCCCGGATTGCTCCACCGCCGTCAATGTCTGCGGCACCAGCCGCGCGACGAATCGCGACAGGCCGGCGGCACGCTCGGCATCGGCCAGCCAGTCGGCGACCAAGGCGGCGAAGTCCACCTCGGCGAGCTTTTCGCGCACCGGCTCCGGCGCCAGGAAATTGGCCTCGATGAAGCGGCCGAGATTGTCGGCGATGCGGTGCTGGTTCTCCGGAATGATGGCGGTGTGTGGGATCGGCAGCCCGAGCGGCCGCCTGAACAGCGCCACCACGGCATACCAGTCGGCGATGCCGCCTATGGTCGCCGCCTCGGCGAAAGCGGCGACGAAGCCGAGCCACGGATAGGTCGCCTGGAAGGACTTCGCCAGCGCGAAGACGAGGATGCACAGCGCAAGCGCGGCCGCGGCGATGAATTTGGTCCGCCGCAGCGCCGAGAGCTTTGCCTGCGCGTCGGCGTCGAATCGAGCCGGCGCGAGAGCCGGAGCTGATTGAGACATGAAAAGGCCGTTTCCTGTTTGCACCCGCCTCTATCTAGTGCATGTCGCCCAAAAGTGCGCAGCGGTTTTGGGAAAACGACATGCATAAAAACAAAGACTTAACGCGCGTCGCCTGAATCCGCTTCAGCGCGACGCGCTTATGCCTGCGCCCGCGAAACGCTCGCCCGAAGCACAGGAGGGCAAATCGGGCCGCCATCGGCGCCGGCCCGCACAAAAAGTTGACACGATTATTCAGCTATGTGCCAGTCCAGTCTGGAATTGTTCCAAACTATGGGCCATATTCGGCCTTAAGCTAATATTTTCGCGAGGATAGCATGCGGCTCACGCGCCAGACCAATTATGCGATGCGCATCCTGATGTATTGCGCCGCAAATACCGACAGGCTGAGCCGCATCCCCGAGATCGCCGCCGCCTATTCGGTGTCGGAACTCTTCCTGTTCAAGATCCTGCAGCCGCTGGTCGAGGCCGGCCTCGTCGAAACCGTGCGCGGCAGGAATGGCGGTGTCAGGCTCGGCCGCCCGGCCGAGCAGATCAGCCTGTTCGATGTCGTGCGCGTCACCGAAGAGAGCTTCGCCATGGCCGAATGCTTCGAGAACGACGCCGCCGAATGCCCGCTGGTCGACAGCTGCGCCCTGAATTCGGCGCTGCGCGAGGCGCTCAACGCCTTCTTCGCCGTGCTTTCCCGCTACACGATCGCCGATCTGATCGCCGCGCGCCCGAATGTGCGCCACCTGCTCGGCATCGACCTGCTGGAGCAGCGCGTGCCTGCAGCCTAGGCGGCGGACTGCGGCAACACGAACGGCACGCTTCCTTCGGGCAGCGCGCCGACCTTCAGCCTGCAGTCGAACACCTTCTCGATCAGCTCGTCATTGAGCACGTCCGTTGGCGAACCGGCTGCCGCCAGCTGGCCACGAGAGAGCACGAAAATCCGGTCGGCATACATCGCCGTCAGATTGAGGTCGTGCAGGATCGCCACCACGCCGCCGCCGCGCCGTGCGAAATCGCGGGCGATGTTCATGATGATGAGCTGGTGCTTGACGTCGAGGCTGGAGACCGGCTCGTCGAGGAAGAGATAGCGCGGCCGCCCTTCCAGCACCGGCGCCCAGACCTGGCAGAGCACGCGGGCAAGCTGCACGCGCTGCTGTTCGCCGCCGGAAAGCTCCTGGTAGAAGCGGCCGGCAAAGCCGTCGAGGTCGACACGCGCCAGCGCCCGCTCCGGTAGCCGTGCATCCTCGCCGGGCAGCACGCCCGAGCGCCCACCGATCAGGCCGAGGCGCACGATCTCGCGCACGGTGAACGGGAAGGACAGCGCCGTGGCCTGCGGCAGCACCGCGCGCAGCGTTGCCGCCTCGACCGGCTTCATGGCCGACAGGTCGCGGCCGTTGAGGGTGACGGTGCCGGTATAGGCGAACTCGCCGGTCAGCGCCTTGAGCAAAGTCGTCTTGCCGGATCCGTTCGGTCCGACGATGGCCGAAACCGCGCCGGGCTGCGCCGCGAAGTCGACATGCGAGACGATACGCCTGCCGCCGATCGCCACCGAGATGTCGCGCGCTTCGATCATGGCAGGCTCACAGATCAATGACGCCGCGCTTGCGCAGCAGTATCCACAGGAAGAACGGCGCGCCGGCGACCGCCGTGACGATCCCGATCGGCAGCTCGGCCGGCGCGACAACGGTGCGGGCGACCGCGTCGGCGATAAGCAGCAGCGATGCGCCGAGCAGCGCCGAGGCCGGTAGCAGATACCGGTTGTCCGGCCCGATCGCCAGTCGCAGGACATGCGGCACGACGATGCCGATGAAACCGATGCCGCCGCTGACCGCGACCGAAGAGCCGACAGCCGCAGACACCGCGACTATCGCTATGTATTTCAACCGCTGCACCGGGATGCCGAGATGGCCTGCGGTCGCCTCGCCCAGCGCCAGCGCGTTGAGGCCGCGCGACAGGAATGGCATCGCGGCCAGCGCCAGGATGATCACCGGCCCGACGGTGCCGATCTTCGGCCATGTCGCGCCGGCGAGCGAGCCGAGCTGCCAGAAAGTCAGGTCGCGCAGCTGCCGGTCGTCGGCCATGAAGATCAGGACGCCTGTCAGCGCCATGGCAAGGGCGCTGACGGCGATGCCGGCAAGCAGCATCGTGGCGACCGAGGTCCGTCCCTGGCGCGTGGCGATGGCGTAAAGCAGCAACGTCACCGCGAGCCCGCCGAAAAACGCCGCGAGCGGCAGCGCAAGCGTGCCCAACGCGAGCGTGAAGGGCGCAAACCATGTGGTGCCGAGCACGATGACCGCCACAGCGCCGAGGCTGGCGCCGGCGGAAACGCCGATCAGGCCGGGATCGGCAAGCGGATTGCGGAACAGCCCCTGCATCACCGCGCCGCAGACGGCGAGCGCGGCGCCGATCAGCACGCCGAGCAGCACGCGCGGCATGCGAATGTCATAGACGATCAGCTGGTCGCGCGCGGCAAGCGCCGCATCCGCCGGCACGGCCCCGGTGAACCAGTCGCGAATGACGCGAACGGCGGACGCATCCGAAGCGCCCGACGTCAGCGACAGGAACACCGAGAGGGCCAGCGCCAGGCACAAAAGCGCGATGACGACCCTTGCCCGCGCCGAACGATCGCCCTGGGCCGCCATCGCCCGGCCCGGCGCGCCTGCTATCGACTGTTCGGCCATCGCCGCTCAGTCCGTGACCTGGTTGCCGTAGAGCGAAACAGCGAGATCGTGGATCGCCTCCGCCGTGCGCGGGCCGAAGCCGAGCAGGTAGCCGCCATCCATGCTGATCATCTTGCGGTTCGTGCCTGCCGGGGTCGAGGCGATGGCGGGATTGGCGAACAGCTCGCCTTCCGAGATCGGCGGTCCGCCGCCTTTCATCGTCAGGACGACATCCGGCTTGGCGCTGACGATCGCCTCATCCGTCATCCCCTTGTAGCCGGAAAAGCCCTCGACCGCGTTGACCGCGCCGCCAAGCTTGATGATGCCGTCGGCCGCTGTGTCGCTGCCGGCGGCAAGGATCTTGCCGCCTTGCGTCGACAGCACGAACAGCACGCGCTTGCGCTCCTTGATCGAGGCCGTCCGCTTTTCCGCCGCCGTCAGCTTTGCGTCCGTCTCGATAGCCAGCTTCTCGGCCTTGGCTTCGACGCCCAGCGCCTTGCCGACGATGCGGATCTTTTCGAGGATGCCCTCATGGTTGAAGTGGTCCGGCACCTCGATGAAAGGCACGCTCGATTTCTTCAGCACGTCGACCGCTTCTTTCGGGCCGCTGCCCTGCAGCGCCAGGATTCCGGTCGGATTGACCGACAGGACACCCTCGGGCGACAGCGCTCGCATGTAACCCACATCCGGCAGCTTCGCCGCCGCCTCGGGATAGGTGCTGGTCGAATCGCGGGCGACGAGACGGCCCTCCTCGCCGAGCGCGTAGACGATCTC
>NZ_RZRX01000096.1:0-21664 GCF_003997405.1 Mesorhizobium sp. M2A.F.Ca.ET.042.01.1.1 | reverse complement strand
GAACAACCGCTATCCGTTCAGCCCGGAGAGCGCGGTCGACGTCAATGTGCGCGACTTCCAGCGCCTGTTCGGGCCGACCGGGCTGATCGACGCCTTCACCAACGACCATCTGATCAACTATGTCGACACAGCCAGCGAGCCGTGGAAATGGCGCGCCGATTTCGGCCTCGATCCGGCGGCGCTGGCAGCCTTCGAGCAGGCGCGTCACATCCGCGACGATCTCTTCCCCGGCGGCACCGGCCCGGTGATGAATTTCACGCTGGAGCCGAAGGACCTGTCGCCCAATGTGGCGCGGGTGACGCTCAACCTCGATGGCCAGAACCTCGTCTATTACAACAACGCGACCCGGCCGCAGCCGATGACTTGGCCCGGCAAGGACGGCACGGGCGTGATCTCGCTCGCCTTCCAGCCGGTCGACGGCTCGCCCGAAGTCATGCTCAACGAAACCGGCAGCTGGGCGTGGCTCAGAATGCTGCGCGGCGGCCGCTTCAACGCGACCAAGCTCACCGACGTCTACAGCCTGCGGCTCGGCACCAAGGGGATGTGGGCCGATTTCGAGCTCAAGGCGGCCAGCGTCGAGAACCCGTACACGTTAGAGATGTTCAAGAAGTTCACATGTCCGCCGCAGATCTGATCCTGCCCGGCTTCTACGGCAAGATGCCCGCCGCCGGCGATTTCGTGACGCGGCGGCTGCCGGGCGATTTCGTGCGCGTATGGGACCGCTGGCTGGCGCAGCACATCGTGCCGTTGTTCGGGCTCGAAGCCTGGCCGGCAGACACGGCGCTGCGTTTTCTGGCCGGCCCTGGTTCCTTCGGCGCCTCGGCAGGCATCGTGCTGCAAAGCGCCGACCGGGTCGGTCGGCAATTTCCGCTCAGCGTCGTCGCAAGGCTGTCCGAAGCACCCCTCAAGCTGGCTTATGCAGACGCGTGGTTCGAAGGGATCGAGAATGCGGCGCTGGCCGCGCAGCGCGGAGAGCTGACACCCGACGAACTGGACGCGGTGCTTGCGGCTCTGTCCGTTCCGCCTGTCGACGGCGAGGGCGATGTCATCGACGGCCTCGTCATGTGGACGGCGCATACGGATATTTACGATGTCGATCAGCAAGCGCCGCAGCCGACGCTCGAACAGATGTTCGCCGCGAGTTGGGAGACCAGCTGATGCAGATCTGGAACCAGATGGGCTATCCGCACCAATTCACCATGGGCATGGACAAGGCCGGCCACGAGTGGCTGGTGGTGGTGGTGAAGGGCACCTTCGATTTTCCGACGAGGCCGGGCGGACTGGTGCAAAAATCGGCCGAGCAGGTGCCGCTGGTGATGGCCGACACGCACACCGGCGTGCCGGGCTATTCGGCGACGCTGTGGGAGACGGATTTCGCCTTTCGCAAGCCACGCTGCGATGTCATCGCCAATGCCTGCGCCTATGCGCCGGGAGGGCGCCCGGCCGAGCGCGTGCCGGTCGGCATCAAGGTCGGCAACTGGTCGAAGCTTTTCGAAGTCGTCGGGCACCGTGAGTGGCGGGCTATAGGACCGGTGTTCACCGCCACGGCGCCGCAACCCTTCCTGAAGTTGCCGATTTCCTACGACGTCGCCTGGGGCGGCGTCGACCGGCTCGACCCCGAGGACCAGTTGCCCGCCAGCTACAAGCACAACCCGGTCGGCACCGGCTGGTCGCGCACCAGGAACCAGCGCCTCATTCCGGGCCTGCGGCTACCTAATACGCAGGCAATCGACGAGGAAATCCGCTCACCCTTCGGTGACTACAAGCCGATGAGCTTCGGGCCGATGGGCCGCGGCTGGCCGGGCCGCATCGAATTTGGCGGGACATATGACGACAACTGGACGAAGAACATCTTTCCGTTCCTGCCGCCGGACTTCGACGAGCGCTACTTCCAGATGGCGCCGCCCGATCAGCAGATCGATCATCCGCGTGGTGGCGAAGAGGTGGTACTGGTAAATTTGACGCCGGATGGGCGCGTGAGCTTTCGGCTTCCACAGACCGCATTGCCGATGACACTGTTCAAGGGCAGTGAGAAAGCCTACGAAGTCGATGTCTTCCCGGACACTGTACTTCTTGACCCGGAAAAGTGCCGCTTTTCGCTAGTCTGGCGCGTCTCGCAACGGATTCATCGTACGATTCTCGATTTCACCGAATGCTGGGTCGGGCCACCGACCGAAGCGATGCTGCGCGCGCGAATATCGGGGCGTACCTACATCCGCGGAGACGGTGAAGAACTGTATGAGGAGATTGAAGAGACATGATCGGCATTGTCTCGGTCGGGATGGTTACCGCGGTCGGTCTTGACGCGCCCTCGTCCTGTGCAGCGATGCGGGCACGGATCGATGGCTTTCAAGAAACACGATACATCAGCACGCCGGGCGAGTGGCTCATTGGAGCACCCGTTCCCCTCCCACGTAACTGGGTCGGCATGAAGCGCATGGCCCATCTTGCCGCGGGGGCGATTTGTGAAGCATTTGAGCGCGTCCCTGAGGCGCGTGGCCAGACAACACTTATTCTGTGTTTGTCGGAAGAAGGTCGGCCCGGAAGACCGGTTGGCGATAACGGCGATCTATTGCGTCAGATAAACGAGATCGTCGAAGCGGACCCCAGTGCTCGGTCGCGCGTGGCGGCACACGGCCGGCCCGCCGGGCACGTGGCGCTGGAACGGGCCCGCCGCATGATTGACTCTGGCGAAGCGCGGTACGTGATGATTGCGGGGGTCGACAGCTACCTGACTGCGGGATCGATCTCACATTTCCTGCGCCGCGAAAGACTTCTCACTGCAAGCAATCCGAACGGTTTCATCCCGGGCGAGGCCGCAGCGGCTGTGCTTTGCACGCGCGCCAGTGGCCACGGCATACACCTGGCTGGTCTCGGTCTCTCACGCGAGCCCGCCTCAATATACAATGAGAGCGACCTCCCTCTGCGGAGCGATGGTATGACCTCAGCTTATCGTGTAGCGTTGGAGGAGGCCGGGTTCGAAATGAACAGACTTGGCTATCGGATCTCCGATCTCATTGGTGAACAGTATTGGTTCAAGCAAACGGCGCTGGCTAGCCTTCGGCTTCTTCGCGGGCGGCACGAATTCCAGGATCTTTGGTCACCGACAGAATCGATCGGCAATGTTGGGGCAGCCGTGGTGCCGCTGATGCTAGGAATGGCCTTCATAGCGGCCGAAAAGGGCTATGCCGCAGGGAACCCGGCACTTGTAGAGGCATCCAACGACGAAGGTGCCTGTGGAGCAGCCATTCTCACGGCTAGGCCGCTACGATGACGGTATTCGCCAACGGGCTGGAGGTCGCTTGTAAAGCGCAAGGTAACAAAGTCATCGCGGACTTTCCGGACGTCTGCTTTACTCCTCCGGAAAATCCCGCCACGCCGCCGGGCGTGCCAATTCCGTATCCGTCGTTTGGTCTCGACTCCGACACCGACAGCGGGACCAGCACGGTCAAGATCGGCGGCAAAACCATTACGCAGAAGAACAAATCGTATTACTCGCGTACAACAGGAACAGAGGCAGGCTGCGCGGCAAAGAAGGGGGTCATCACCTCGGTCAACACTGGGAAGGAATATGCGGTCGCATGGTCATCAAATGTGAAGGCCGACGGCGAGCCTGTAAACCGCATGACGGACCTCTCGACCAACAATCACGCATCTCCTACAGCCAACGCACCGCCTTGGCCAAAGATCGGCAAGTTGAAGATAGGAAAAATAAGCTGCGCCAAGATCCTGGGTGACCTCGGCATAAAGGTACACAAATACAAGAACAGGAAAAAGAACTGTAAAAAAGGCAAGCAACAATCAGACCATCTCATGCAAAATGCTTGCGCGAACCTGAAGCGGCGTGGGCCACCCACAACGGAATTTCCGAACTACAACATCGATGAAGCGCCGTGCATCTGCCTTAATGACGGGACGAACACGCGCACCCAGCATGGCAAGAAGACGCTGCGCCAGAACAATTGGGCAACAAGCGAGCGGCAGGCCGGAAAATCGGAGGTCAGTTACCCGGAGGCACGAGATAAGCAGCTTGAGTTTACCGCCGCTGGGCACGACGGATTGGCCACTAGCCCGAGCGCTATGAAGTGCCTAAAGATGATCATTGATACTTACTTCAAGTATGCAGCTGGCGTGACCAATCAAACGGATTTGGACAAGAAGAAATGTCGAGTCCCCGGAGAGACAAAGAAGAAGAAACGCCGGCCCAAGAGAAGAGGCCGTAAGTAGCGCGAAGGATCATGTCAATGGCTGACGAAGATAACGATTTCATCAATACGTGCCATAGGGCGGTTGTGAAGAGGAGTGGTGACGTAGTGGTGCTCAATGTCATTTCTGACGGCGAGAGTTTCGTGTCCAGTCTGGAATACGCTCGAAATTTTCCCGACGACGAGCCCGACGAATTGTTCAGCGAGCAGATGCTGGCGGCGGACTTCATCGAAGACGAAGGCGATAAATACATCCTCGCGGAGGGAACCGGTCGTGTCATCGAGGTATCCTCGGCTGGACCGAGGACACTGGTCAATCTCGAAACCATGCTCGGCGGAATTGCAAGGCTGACCGATGGGCAAGTTGCTGTCTTCGGGCCTGATGGCCGCTTCTTCATTGGCGGCGGGACAGCATGGCGTGAGGTACCCGGACTGTCGGTCGATGTACTAGGCGCGGTGGGGGATGCCAAGAATGGCCTTTACGTGTGTGGTAATAACGGCCTGTTTGCGCGCCTCCAAAATAATCGGTGGCAGCAATTCGACCTCGGCACCAATGCTTCACTCAATGCACTGTTGCCGACGGGAAGGGACGAGCTCCTGATTTGCGGTAACAGCGGCATCTTTGGCCGCTGGAGCGCTGGCAGTTGGTCATTCATCGAAGCGCCGGCTTTGGATTTTTATGATCTCGCAGCTTACCGGAATGAAATCTATATAGGAGCCGGCTCAGATGGATTATACAAACTCAAGAATGATCAATTCGCACTCGTCAAGGACAATGTCTTTTCATATGCTTTGCGAAGTAGCGATAAATTCATGGCAATCGCCGGAGAGAATGAGGCAGTTCGCTTCGACGGAAGAGATTTTCCATACCTAGCTTTCGACGACACTTTCTAGCCGCTCGTCCCAAAAAGGAAGCGATTGGCGGTCAAGAGGTCTTCGCAAGCGTCACAGACAGGAACTTTCGCACCTTTGGGAGATCGAGATCGACAATCCGCATGGAATTCCTCGTCGATAGCATTCTGACCACAAATAATTCTCCCGCCTCTGAAAACTCTGCATACCTCTCTTTCGCGATCTCTAACCCCACTTTGCCCGCGACCTTCAACCCATCAAGATGCGCCTCAAGCCTCTCTAAAAGTCGCGCCAAGCGCTCTTCGTCCATCTCCGGATTTGAATCCGGATTCAGAAGGTGGTGGTCGTACACAGTCCACAGAAACGCCGCCATTTCGGCATGCTGTCTGACGATCTGATGGAGGACGGGCGTGGGCATCAGTTCAGATTGACCGAGCCGCCGCGGATACGATTGGCAGCGCTAGCGTGGCTCGTCACATAGGTGCCGCGGATGGTAATGTGGCCGTCCTTTTCCATGATAATCGTTGCCTTTCCACAACGAAGCTCGATCCGCTCGTCGCCGATGATCCTCACCTGTTCTCCGTCGCGGACGATTTGCGGTGCCGTGGCGCGACGGGCTGGCTCGACGATCCGTCCGACGATGAGCGGCCTCCTAGGATCGCCGTTCTGAAACAGCAATGCCACCTCGGCACCGATCATCTCCGAGGTAAGTTCGGCAAGGCTACGAGCCGGAACCGCTGTTTCGTTCAGATTTCCGGGAAAGACAACAAGCGGCGCATCCTCGCCGAAGCCCAAGAATATCCCGATCACAACTCCCTCAATGCTCTCTTTTGTAGTCGTCATCGTACGTCCTCAGTTCTGTTTTATTTCGGAGCCCTTCATCGTGATGTCACTTGATGCCTTGATGTTGACCTTGCCCGATGCATTCACCGAAATGTCCTTGCCCTCGATCGAAATTGTGCCGTCCTTTTTCATTGCAATTGCCGCCGACCCGCACTTTATCACAATCGAATCGCCGGCTTCGATCAGCAAATCCTTGCCGATTTTGATGAGTCCATCCTCGCCCACCTCGACCGCGCTGCCCTTGGCTATCTTGAGCGCTCGGGAGCCTCCGACCTCGGTAGCGTCATCCTTGGCGATCTTGGCAGAGCGCCCAGCTCCGATTTCGGTTCCTTGATCCTTCGCGATCTTGACCGTCTGGCCGGCTCCTATCTCCACGCTCTGATCCGTCGCGATATTCCAGCTATCCGACGCACCAATCGTATGATCCTGCGCCGCGCCCACGGTGACGGACCGCGTCGCGCCGATAGTGTTCTCCTGTGCCGCGCCAACGCTTCTTGTCTCAGATGCTCCCACCGTATCGACACGCGCCGCTCCAACAGTGATCGTCTGCACGATCGCCACCGTCTGCGAATGGTTCGCGTCGATATTCTCCGTCGAATTCGCCACGACATGGATCGTCTCATTGGCCATCACCGTCAGCGAGCGGTTCGCGCCCACCGTCTCGGTGTCGTTCGAGCCGATGTTCGTGGTCTGGTCGACGCCGATCTTGACCGTCTTGTTGTTGCCGACGTCCTCGTCGAGGTTGTGGCCGACGGAGTGCTTGGCGTCGTGGTCGATGCGGTCGGACTGGTCGTGCTGGACCGTCTTGCTGCGGTCGTGCTTGATCAGCAGGTGGTGGTCTTTCTGGGCCTGGAAATTGACCAGCTCGGAGCCGGCCTTGTCCTCGAACATCAGCTCGTTGTAACCGCCGCCGCCCTTCGAGGAATTCGACTTCCAGCCTGACTGCGTGGCGTTGCCCGGCAGCCCATAGGGCGGCATCTGCGAGGCGTTGTAGACACGGCCGGTGATGATCGGCAGGTCCGGGTCGCCCTCGATGAAGTCGACGATGACCTCTTGGCCGATGCGCGGGATCTGGATGAAGCCCCAATTGCTGCCGGCCCAGGTCTGCGAGACGCGCACGAAGCAGGAAGAATTCTGGTCCTTCTTGCCGAGCCGGTCCCAGTGGAACTGCACCTTCACCCGCGCATATTTGTCGGTGAAGATTTCCTCGCCCGAAGGGCCGACGACGGTCGCCGTCTGCGGGCCGCGCATGATCGGCCGCGGCGTGATGCGCGGCGGCCGGTAGGGCAATTTGGTCGGCGACACGCCCAGCACAATCTTGAAATTCTCGTTGTGGGCCTCGTTCTGGGTCCGGTAGCCCGGGTCGAACAGCCGGTATTCGGCGCTGACCACCAGATAGTCCTGGTTCTGGTCGTCGCGCGGAAAGCTCTCCAGCGTGAACTTGCAGCCGGAAAACAGGCCGCGCACGGTGCCAACCGCGGTGCTGTGCTGATGCACGGCCTGAAGCTCCTCGCGACGGATCCCGGCGATCTTGTCGCCGCGCCCGACATCGAGATGCGCGCCTGGCTGGCGATAGTTCTCGCCGGACGCTTCCTTGTGGGCGAAAGGCTGGGCGGATTTCGCCATCAGGTCGGCGCCGGGCTTCTCGAAATCATAGTCGGTGTGGGCATAGGCGCCCGGCCGCACCGCGCTGCCCGGAATCCATTCGGTGATGTATTCGACATCGCGCCGCGAGGCCTGGCCTTCGAAGTTGTAAAGCACCTTCTCGTAACCGGGCGCCGGCTTCAGCTTGCTCATCGCGTCGCAGAGGATGACCGTGTGCTTGCCCTCGTCATGCTCGAAGAAATAGAAGATGCCTTCGTGCTCGAGCAGCCGCTGTACGAAATCGAGATCGCTCTCGTCATACTGCACGCAATATTCGCGCTGGGGATAGGAACCCTGCAGCCGCTTCTCGAATTTGGCGATGCCGTATTTCGAGAAGATCTTCTCGACGATCTCCACCGCCGTCATGTTCTGGAAGATGCGGCAATCCGTGGTGTTGCCGAGGAACCAGAGCCATGGCCTGACGGTCGCCTCGTAGAAAGCCAGCCGGTCCTCGATGCGCGTCAGCTTGAAATCCGACACGAGGCCGCTGAACCAGCGCTTCGGATCGGATTCGCCTTCGACCGAAACGACGCCGCCCAGCATCTTCAGCGGGTCGATGTCGCGGTTTTTCGAGACGAAGCCGACGGTATAGGCAAAACAGCGGCTGATCTCATCGCGGCCGATGAGATGGGTGAATGTCAGATCGGCGCCAGCCGGCGTCTGTACAACCGTGGCACGTTCGTTCGGCATGGGTCGTGCCCCTCCTCGACGCGGCCGCCAGTGTGATGGTTTGAAGCCCCCGCTCTATTAACTGCATCACGTTCGGGAGCGTTCGAGTTCACCGCACCGTATCCGTGTCAGCCTAGCACATGTTTGAGGGAGGCCAAATAATAGCGATGGCTAAAGCGCGCCCATGCGCCGGTGTGAAACGCTCCTCTCCCGCTCGGCGTGCAAGCTGCTAGAATAGCAGTGCAATTCCGGAAGGGCGCTCAATAGTTTTCCGCCCGGAATTGCGCGCAAGATAAGCATTTGTTGACCAAGTTCGGCGACGCTTCCGGATGTTCATCTCTCTCCAGATCAGCAATGTCGACAGGCTGCCAGCCGGCACCGCCGCCAGCTATACCGCCCGCGACCGCAGCTTCGAGATCGGCCGCGAGAATTGCGACTGGACCCTGAGCGATGCGGACAAATTCATCTCCGGCCGGCATTGCGAGGTCCGCTACCAGGCGGGCTCGTTCTGGCTCTACGATGTCTCGCGCAACGGCACCTTCATCAATGGCTCGAGCCAGCGCATGGTCGGGCCGCATCGGCTGGCACAGGGCGACCGGCTGCTGATCGGCCGCTACGTCGTCGGCGTTTCGATCGAAGACGAGAGAGCCGCGACCGGACATCCGCAGACCAGGACCGGCTCCACGCAACGCGAGCTGCCGCCCTCGACCGGCGCCCCCCTGGATTTCGGCCACGAGCCGTTCTTCAATCCGACGGATCAGCGCCCGGCCGGGGCGCCGCCGGTGTCGACATCCTCGGCGTTGCAACAGCCGGGGCCGGCAGCCCCACCCAATCGGCCCGCGGAAGCGGATGCGATATTGCGCGAGATCGCCAGGGCGGCAGGCATCGCGCCCGACTTGCTGCAGGCGCGCGATCCTCACGAGGTCGCGGCCGAGATCGGCGCGGTGCTGAGAACCACGGTCGAGCAACTGTCCCTGCTGCTCAAGGCGCGCGCGGCGGCGAAGGTGCTCGCCAAGAGCGCGAACCGCACGATGATCGGCGCAGAGGACAACAACCCGCTGAAATTCGTGCCGGGCGCCGACGACATATTGGAGATCATGTTCGCCAGGCGCAGGGCGGGCTATCTCGATGCCAGGCGCAGCGTCGAGGACGCGTTCCGCGACCTGAAGGCCCACGAAATCGCAACATATGCCGCTATGCAGGCGGCGCTGTCGCGGCTGCTCGACGACCTGTCGCCGGAGGCGATCGCCAAGAAGATCCCGCCTGCGTCCTTCTCGTCCAGGAAGAGCCAGGCCTGGGATGCGCTCGTCGCGACATGGCGGACGATGGAAGATAAGCATGAGAACGGCATGCTGGATGTCTTCCTCGCTTATTTCGCCGAAGCTTACGCCAAGGCCGACAAGCAGAAATAGACGCACGGGCACTAGCGCATTTGACCGTTTCACGGAAACGGTCAAATGCCCCATCTTCTTGTTTTCACGCAATTCCGGACGGAAAACCGCTCACACTTTTCCTGGAATTGCTCTAACCACGCCGGCCGTATGTGACGGGTCTCATAGAAGAAGCCGCCGCTTCGAGCATCTTGCTTCCGGATTTCAATCGGCGGCCCGTTTCAATTGAGTATCCGGGCGACTAGAATGCACAGGGACGCCAGCCCGGCGGGCAAGGCGGCGAGGCTTGGGGCGTGTGCAGCAATGTCATGTTTCGGCGAGATGAGCCTTTCCAAGCGGCCCGCCGCCGAGGTTCAGCCTGAAAAGCGTTTCCCCGATCGAAAACATGCCCCTTGCGGCTTGAACGCGGGGCGCCGCCGATGAGCTCGAAGGACCACCCCTCCGGGCCGGTGGACAAGACCGTCATCCGCGCGCCGCGACCGAAGCAGAAACCTCTTGCGGCTGCCGAGGGATCCGGGCCGGAAAGCGGGCGGCCAGCCCTATCGCCTTCCCGCGAAGCGACGGTGTTCGATCCCGGTGGCGGCCGGCAGATGCCCACCGGCTGGTCGTCCGGAACGGTGCTCTTCCAAGGGCCAACTTCGGGAACAGCCGCGAATGCGGCGCAGGGCGTGCAGCAGGATGCCTTGCTCGACGCCGCCTCCGGCGTGAAATACGCTGCCGCCAATCCGATCCTTGCCGCGGCGGCACCGCTGCTGATGCTTCTCGGTCAATTGCGGCTGATGCCGGTCGACCGGCAAGCCGCACCCTTGGCGGAGCATATTGCCGACGCGATCGAGACCTTTGACCTTGCTATCGCAAAGGCAGGCGTGGCCGAGGAAGACGCAAGCATCGCCAAATTCGCGCTTTGCGAAACCGCCGACGACCTTGTCGGCAATCTGCCCTGGCCAAGCAAGGACATTTGGCTTCAGCACGCCCTGGTGGCGCGGTTCTTTCACACCCAACCGACCGGCGCCGGTTTCTACGGAGCGCTCAACAACATCCTCGCCACGCCGGAAGCGCATTATGACCTGCTCGAACTGATGCATGCCTGCCTGTCGCTGGGCTTCGAGGGCCAGTATCGCGGGCTGGCCAAGGAACGGGATACGCTCGAACGCGTCCGGCGCGACGTCTACGACACGCTGCGCTACTTCAAGCCGCGCGCCGGCGAAGACATCTCGCCCCACTGGCAAGGCATGGCGGCGGCGCTGCCGAAGCCGAGGGCGCGGCTGCCACTCTGGGCGGCCGCGACCGCCCAGAGTGGCAGCCGCGGCGACGCTGGTCACGGCGGTCTTCTTCGGGCTGCGGGTGCTGATCACCGATGAAGGCGACGCGACGGCGGGAGAGTTGCTGGCGCTCAACCCCTCGACGCCCGTCACCATCGAGCGCGCCAGCGTAGCGGCGCCCACTGAGCCGGAGCAAGCCGCCCTGCCGCCGCCAGCGGTTCCGGACACCGCCCAGATCGACCGTATCCGCGCCGCGCTTGCCAAGGAGATCGCCGGCGGCGGGCTGAGCGTCGGCGAGAAGGGCGCGTTCATCATCGTCGAGATCAACAACCAGCTTCTGTTCGCGCCAGGCCAGGCCGAGCTGAAGCCGCAGTTCCAGCCGGTCGGCTCCGACCTCGCCGCGGCGCTCGACGCCGAACCGGGGCCGATCCGGATCGTCGGCCACACCGACAATGTGAAGCCGAAGAAATCGAGCCAGTTCAAATCGAATTTCGACCTCTCGGTCGCTCGCGCCAAGGCCGTTCAGGCAATGATGGCCAAGCAAGTGAAGGACCCCTCGCGGCTCAGCGCCGACGGCAAGGGCGAGGACGAACCGATCGCGGACAATGGCACGGCGGACGGCCGCGCCAAGAACCGCCGCGTCGACGTGATGATCCCGAAACAGGAGAGCTTGCGGACCAGCGCGGCGGAGAACGGCGACTGATGCGCTGGCTGCTGCGGATCTTCAGCCTGGCTGCGCTTGCCGGTTTCTCGGCGGCGGTCTGGTACGCCGGACCGCTGATCCGCTTTGCCGATACGCACCCGCTTGGTCCTGTGTGGCTGAGGGCCACGATCATCGGCGTCATCGTTGCGGCGCTCGCGCTGTTCTACGGGATCCGCTTCTGGCAGCGGCGGAAGGCGCAGAAGGCGCTCGAAGCGGCCATCGCGCGCAGCGATGAACGCAACGACGATTCCCAGGTGCTCGAAGCACGCATGAGCGAAGCCATCGCGACGCTGAAGCGGACGAGCGGCAAGCGCAATTTCCTCTATGACATCCCCTGGTACATCATCATCGGCCCGCCAGGCGCCGGCAAGACGACGGCGCTTGTCAATTCCGGGCTGAAATTCCCGCTTGCCGGCTCCGGCAGCGCGCAGCCGGTGGCCGGCGTCGGGGGCACGCGGTCCTGCGACTGGTGGTTCACCGACGAAGCGGTGCTGATCGATACGGCCGGCCGCTATACGACGCAGGAGTCCGACCGCGAGCGCGACAGAGCAAGCTGGCTGGCGTTCTTGGGATTGCTCAAGAAGCAGCGCACCAGGCAACCGATCAACGGCGTCATCCTCGCCATCAGCCTCTCGGATCTCATCGGCTTCGACGACCGGCAGCTCGACGCGCATGTCGCCGAGATCAGGAGCCGCCTGCGCGAATTGCACGAGACGCTCAAGATCCAGTTCCCGGTCTATCTGCTCTTCACCAAGGCCGATCTCGTCGCCGGCTTCATGGATTATTTCGGCGATTTCGACGAGGCGCGCCGGCGCAAGGTGTGGGGCGCGACATTCCAGACCGCTGACCGCACCAGGAATATGGCCGGCCAAGCGCCGGCGGAATTCGACGGGCTGGCGAGGCGGCTCGCCGAAGAGGTCGCCGACCGCCTGCAGGAAGAGACCGACCCGGTGGCGCGGATCGCGCTGTTCGGCTTCCCGGCGCAGTTCGGCGCGCTGAAGAACCGGATAACGCAGTTCATCGGCAGCTTGTTCGACACATCGCGCAGCCAGGTCAATGTCAGCCTGCGCGGGCTCTATTTCTCGTCGGGCACGCAGGAAGGCACGCCCTTCGACCAGGTGCTGGGCGCGATCGGCCGCAGTTTCGGCAGCGCTTCCCAGGCGCACCTTTCCGGCGCCGGCAAGAGCTTCTTCCTGCACGACCTGCTGACCAATGTGATCTTCCCGGAATCCGGCTGGGTGTCATTCGACCGGGCGGCCGAGCGCCGCATCCGGCTCGCAAGATTCGGCGGACTGGCCGCGATCGCGCTGGCGGCCTTGGCGGCCCTCGGCGTGCTGGGCCTCAGCTTCCTCGCCAACAGAGAGCTGATCGCCTCCACAAGGCAAGCCATGGCGCACTATCGCGACAGCGCCGACAGCCTGCTGAAGAGCACCACGGTGACCGACGTCGACCTCGAAAACGTCATCGGCCCGCTCGATCAGCTGCGCAACCTGCCGGCAGGCTTCGAAAATGGCGACCAGGGCAGGCCGATCGAGGAGACGTTCGGGCTCAGCCAGCGCGAGCGGCTGCTGTCGGCCTCCAAGACCGCCTACCGGCAGGCGCTGGAGCGAAGCTTCCGCTCGCGCCTGCTGGTGCAGGCCGAGCGGACGATCCAGGCCAGGATGGCCGATCCGATCGCGCTTTACGAGCCGCTCAAGATCTACCTGATGCTGGGCGGCAAGGCGCCCAAGGTCGACGACGAGCTGATCGTCTCGTGGATGAAGCAGGACTGGGAGGAGAATCGCTATCCGGGCGAGAACAACCGCGAGGGACGCGCGCAGCTCGAAAAGCATCTGCGCGCCATGCTTGCGCTGGACGACGCCTACGATCCAACCTTCGCGCTCAACCAGCCGCTGGTCGAGGCGGCGCAGCGCTCGCTCGGACGCATGAGTCTTGCCGACCGCGCCTCGGCGCAGATCAAGTCGGCGGTCTACGCAGCGAGGCTGCAGGATTTCTCCGTCGCCGCGAAAGCCGGTCCGGAAGCGCAGCTGTTGTTCGAGCGCATCGACGGCAGCGAGCTTGCAGACCTTAAGGTCCCCGGCCTTTACACACGCGCCGGGTTTAACCGCTTCTTCCTGCCGGAGCTGTCGCGCATCGCGCAGATGCTCGTCGACGACCAGTGGGTGCTCGGCGGCGGCGGCGAACAGGGCGGCATCGACCAGGACCTGCCCAAGCTCGGTCCCGAGCTCATCGACCGCTACGGCAGGGAATTCGCCGCCGCCTGGAACGGCGTGCTCGACCAGCTGAAGCTCAAGGCGATGCTGGAGGACAAGCCTCAATATCTCGCGCTTTCCGCGCTCGCCGCGCCGGACTCGCCTCTCGACCAGCTGTTCACGGCGATCGCCAATGAGACCGCGTTGACCAAGGGCGACAGTGCCGGCGAGGGCGACACCGGGACGGCTGAGCCGGATCCCCCAAGCATGGCCAAGGGCCTCGCCCGCATAGGCCTGCAGATCGCCGGCGGCAAGTCGCAGAGCCGGGCGGGCGCAAGCTCGGCCGTTGCGCAGAACGCCGGCGCGAGCGTCGAGGCGCAGTTCCGCTCGTTCCAGGCATTGGTCAGCGGCAACCCCGGGCGCCGGCCGCTCGATGCGCTGACGCAGAACTTCCACGACATTTTTCAGAGCCTGAAGCTCGCGGCCGATGTCCCCACGCAGACCGAGCGCGTCAATGCCAATCTGCAGCTGCAGATCTCGACCTTGCGCGCCAATGTCTCGCGCCTGCCCAAGCCGCTGGCGCGTATGGTCAATGCGGCGGCAGACGAATTCGAGGGCAATGTCGCGGAGACCTCGGTCGCCAATCTCAACCAGACCCTCGACCAGACGGTGACGCGCCCCTGCGAGGAGGCTGTCAACGGCCGCTATCCCTTCGCCCGCGACAGCAGCGAGGACATCTCGATGGCGGATTTCGCCAAGCTGTTTGCGCCTGGAGGCCTGATGGACCGCTTCTTCGCGCAAAACCTTGCGCCGCTGATCGACATGACCGGACAGGAATGGAGCTGGAAGCAGAATGCGCGCTCCAGCAAGGATCTTGCGAAATCGACCTTGAAGGCGTTCCAGGCGGCGGCGGAAATCCGCGCAGCCTTCTTTCCGTCGGGCGGATCGACGCCGTTGGTGTCGATCACCTTCACGCCCACATCGCTGAATAGCGAAGCCGACAGCGCGGTGCTCAACGTGGACGGGCAGACGGTGCAGAGCGCCCAGGCCGGCAACGCGCCGAGCATCGTGACATGGCCGAGCGGCGCCGCGTCCGGATCGGCGAGCCTCAGCCTCATGCCGGAAATGCCGGGACGCGAGTCCGCGCTCAAATTCGAGGGGCCGTGGGCGTTGAAGCGGCTGTTCGACAAGGCGACCATCACCGGCGACGGCGCCAGCACCGAGGCGCGTTTCGTGATCGGTGGACGCGATGTCGCCTACACGATCCAGGCCGGCTCCGGGGCCAACCCCCTCGTCCTGCCAGCTCTGTCAGGCTTCAGCTGTCCGAAGGCGTTTTGAGATGGCCAGCCCCAGCCTTCATTTCGATACTCTAATGTACACGCTTGTGGCAGAGTGGCGTGGGCACGCGGCCCATGGCTGGTCACAGAGGACGCTCGCTGAGCGCTTGGTGGCAAATTGAGCACTGTCGCCCTTCCCATCGACAGCTTCGGCGTGAGCCACAAGGGCTGCGTGCGCGACCACAATGAGGACAATTACCTCATCGAACCGCAGACCGGGCTCTGGGTAGTGGCCGACGGAATGGGCGGCCATGAGGCCGGGGAGGTCGCCTCGGCCAGTATCGTCGACCATCTGGCGACGATCGGCATCGCGAGCTCGGCCCCGGACCTTCGCGCCCGCTTCGAGGACAGGCTCAGCCGCGCCAATGCCGAGATCCGGGGCATATCGCGATCGCGCGGCATCACCATCGGCTCCACTTTCGCGGCCCTGCTTGCCATGGATGGACGCTTCGCCTGCCTGTGGGCCGGCGACAGCCGCATCTATCTCGTGCGCAACGGCTCGATCTTCCAGGTCTCGAAGGATCACACCGAGGTGCAGGAACTGCTCGACCGCGGCATGATCAGCGAGGAGGAAGCGCGCACCTGGCCACGCCGCAATGTGATCACGCATGCGGTCGGCGTCAGCGACGAGCTCGAGATCGATTTCCAGCAGGGCGAATTGATGCCGGGCGACGTTTTCGTCCTCGGCACCGACGGGCTGACGGCGCATGTCAGTGACGCCGAGATCGAGGCCGCAGTCAGGTCCGGCACGCCGCGGGCGGCCTGCCAGGCCCTCCTCGATACGGTGCTGGCGCGCGGCGGTACCGACAATGTGACCATCGTGCTTGTGAAGATCGGCGGCGGGCGCAACGGCGCGCCCCATCCGGATCGGTCCGCAGTGGAGGGCCTGGCCAGATGAGCGACGACGACAAGACCCGGATCTCGGCGAACGTCACCTATGCGGGCGTCGGCACGCAGCTCAGCGGCATTTACGAACTCGACGAGAGGATCGCCTCGGGCGGCATGGGCGAAGTCTATCGCGGCCACAACATCCAGACCGGCGATCATGTGGCGATCAAGATCGTGCTGCCCGAATTCGCCCGCGACCAGACGATCCTGTCGCTGTTCCGCAAGGAAGCGTCGATCCTCAACCACCTGTCGCATGACGCGGTGGTGCGCTACCACGTGTTCACCATCGACCCGGGGATCGGCCGCCCCTATCTCGCGATGGAGTTCGTGGACGGCCAGTCGCTGTTCGACATGATGCGGCGCGGACCGATGCCAAGCGACGACGTGCGCCGGCTTTGCCATCGCCTCGCCTCTGGCTTGAGCGCCGTGCATCAGGCGGGCGCGGTGCACCGCGACCTCTCGCCTGACAACATCATCCTGCCGGGCGGCCGGGTCGAGCGGGCCAAGATCATCGATTTCGGCATCGCGCGCTCGGCGACCGGCGGCGAAACGCTGATCGGCGGAAAATTCGCCGGCAAATACAACTATGTTTCGCCGGAGCAGCTCGGCCTCTATGGCGGCGAGGTCAGCGAGCAATCGGATATCTACAGCCTCGGCCTGGTGCTGGCCGCGGCGCTGCGCGGCAAGCCGCTCGACATGAGCGGCTCGCAATATGAGGTCATCGAGAAACGCCGGACCGTGCCGGACCTGTCGGATATCGATCCCGATTTCCACGAATTGATCGAAGCCATGCTGCAGCCGGATCCGCGCGACCGGCCGGCCAGCATGGCCGAGATCGCCCGAGCAACGCGCGGTGAGGATCTCGAGCCGACATTGCCCCCGCCGGTGCCGTTCGGCGCGCGCGAACGCTCCGGTCTGCCACGCGCCGGGTGGACGGCGCCGCCGGACTCCAAGCGCCAGACACCTGCTCCTTCCGGCGAGCCGCGTTTCGTCGAGCATGTGCGCCCCGCCTACCTGTCGGAGCCACGGCCCACGCCGCCAGCCCCTCCGGCCAGCGCGCCCGCACCGGTCGCGCCCAAAAAGCCTTCGCGCATGCCTGCCATCGCCGGCGGCGCTGCGGCGATCGCCGTCCTGGCGGCAGCGGGCCTCTATTTCAGCGGCGTCCTGGCGCCCAAGCCGGTGGCGGAGACATCCAAGCCCCTGACACCGAAGCCGGCCGCCGAGACCGCCAAACCAGTGGCCGAGGCGCAGCAACAGGAGGCTCCGAAACCTCAGCCGCAGGCGCCGGCCGCGCCTCAGCCGGAAGCACCGAAATCCGACACGGCGAAGCCATCCGCCCAATCTGATGCGGAGGCCAAGACGCCCGCCGAGCAGCCAGCCACGCAGCCGGAGAGCGAGGCCAAAAGCCAAACGCCTCAGGTCGAGACCAAGCCGGTGCAGCCCTCGGTGCAACAGTCGCCTGCGCCGGCTCCCGGGCCAACGGCCACCGAAGGCCAGAAGCCGGCGCAACCGGCAAGCGAGCCGGCGGTCAAGTCGCCGGAACTAAGCCAGGCGGCTGAGAACAAGCCGGCGCAAGAGGCAAATCCGCCGGCGGCCAAGCTCAGCGTGAAAGACCTCGTGGACAAGCTTTCCAAGCTGCCCAAGCCGAACGCATCCCCGCCCTCGGCTTCGCAAAGCCAGGCATCGACGCAGCCGACCCCTCCGCCATCCGCGCCCAAGGCGTCGACCCCGACAGCCAGCCAGCCGGCAACGCCGACCGCGCCAACCCGGCCAGCGCAGCAGCCGCAACAGCCGGCGACAAAGCAGGCCGGTACCGATGTCGCCATCAATGTGCCGAAGCCGTCGCTTCCGTCACCGGAAGACGACATGGCCAAGTGGAACGAGCAGCGCTCCTGGGTGCGCGATTTCAGCGGCGGCAATTGCTTCTACGCCAACGTGACATCCGGACCCGGCGGCGCCCCCACGATCGAGGGCTACGGAACGGCGGTCCCGCCCTTCGAGCAATTGCTCAACGATTTCAAGACGAGATTCCACATCGAGCCGGACATCAGCGTGCGCCTCATCACCCTCTCCCAGTGCGGCGTGCCGACTTTCCTGCGCTTGCTCGACCGAAGCTCGGCCGCGAAACCGCAGCTTGTGCTCGACAAGACATCGATCCCGGATGGTGCGCCGGTCAGCGGCGCGCTCTATACGGGCGGCGGACTCGTCTCCAACATCATGCTGATCGACCACAAGGGCGTCGCCTTCAACCTTGACGACCGCATGGTGGCGCAAACCGACAAGGTGACCTTCAACATCCCGATCGGTCTTGCCGCCGCCGACAAGGCGGCCGGCAAGGCGGTGCCGCAGATCATGCTGGTGATCACCGGCCCCAAGGACATCCAGGCCGCCATGTTCTCGAGGCCGACGCCGGCCTCTGAGCTGTTGCCCAGGATCCTCGAAGAGATCGAGGCCGACGGCTCGCAGTTCTCCGCCACGGCCACCTATTTCCGGCTTGGCGGATAGCATGAACGCCGATGGATCTTCGCACCTTGCGTTCTTTGCACCAGCCCCCGCCACGCAAGCTGCCTAGCCGGCTCCGATTGCTGTTGCCGGGCCGGGCGGCGCTTGCCGCGCTGCTCGGGGCTGCGCTGCTCGCGATGCTTTCGCCCGGCAAGGCGCATGCCGAATTCACCGTCTGCAACCAGACGCTCGACGTCGTCAATCTCGCCGTCGGACAGAAGGTCGACAATGCCGACCAGACGGACGGCTGGTGGACGATCGGCGCCAATCAGTGCGTCAACGTCATCCGCGAGGAGCTGGCCAACCGCTACATCTATCTCTACGCCACGGACGTCTTCGGCCATGCGATCCTCAACGGATCGACCGAGATGTGCATCGACCGGCGGCGCTTCTCGATCCGCGGCATAGAGGAGTGCTGGCAGCGCGGCCATATCGCGGCGCGCTTCGTCGAGGTCGATACGCAGGAGCAGGTGCGCTGGACCTATTTCCTGACCGGAAACAGCCCGTGACGCACGCAATCGACACGAGCTTCAAACAGAAGAAACAGGCGCGCCTGGCCGAGCGGCGGCGCAGGCTCTGGCGCCGGGCTCTTGCCGGCCTGGCCATGCTCGCCGTCGTTGCTTTGGCCACCGGCTTCTATCTGACCAGGGATTATTGGTCGTTCGGCGACGAGGACGAGGAGCTGCACCCGGTCGAGGGCATGGAAGACGTGCCGCCCGACGCGTCGGTCTATGTGCCGGCGATCATCGATCTCGCCGGCGATCCGATGTGGATCACGCTGGCGCCCGACGCCGAGACCGCGACGAAGGGCAAGACCGTGGCGCGTCCGGCCGAGCTCGACAGTTCGGGTGCCTCGCCGCAGATCGAGATTCTCTCCGACGTGATGTTGAGCGCCAGCGAGAAGTTCATGACGACGATCCCGTCGACGCAGGAGGATTTCGCCTTCTTCCAGGCGCAGCGGCAGGCCGCTCCCAGGCCCTCGGCGATGGCGCCCGGCGATCAGCAATCGGCCCCGCCCGCTCCGGTCGTGGCGCCGGACGATCAACAGGGCGATCCGCAAGGCGATCTAGAGAACGACCTCCAAGCGGCGCCGGACGACAGCGACGCCGGCTCGGCGCTCAAGGCGGACGCCGACGATCCGGAAGCCGGCTGGGGCGAGACCATCGACCAGGGCGAGGCAGCACTCCCCGCCTTCAAGAAAACCGCGATCGAGAACAACACGACCGTCGCGACCGTCACCAGCGAATATCAGCGCTTCGAGGCGACCGAGGACACGTTCGTGAAGATCCTCAACGACCGCAGCCTGGACAGCGTGGCGCTCGACGCGCATTTCTCCGCCGACGACGCCAAGCTTGCCGGCGAGGCGCTGAAGGCGCTGTTCAACCGCGACGGGCTGGAGGCCGGCTTTGTCGTCGCCATGCGCGGGTTCCGACTGAACCGCGAGACGACGACCATGTCGCTGATGCAGGTCTCCATCTACGCCAAGAACGTCTATGTCGGCACGCTGACACGCAATGCGGCCGGCGCCTTCGTGTCGGGCGTCGACCCCTGGGTCCGCGAGGATCTGTTCAACTATTCCGGCACCTCCGACCAGGGCGGGCCGAAGCGGCAGTACCGCCTGCTCGACGCGATCTATTCGACGGCGGCGCGCAACAAGGTGCCGACCAGCGTCATCGGCGAGGCGATCATGTATCTGTCGCGCGGGCAGGACCTCGACGCCTTCGCCAGCGAGGACCAGCGCCTGGTGCTGATCTATTCGCAGACGCCGCGCGGCCAGGGCGAGATCTCCGGACGGGTGCTCTATGTCGGCGTCCAGGGCGCGGACCGGAGTCTCGACTGTTTCGTCTTCCAGCAGAGCGACGGCCAATATGCCTGCGTGACCGGCGACGACCAGGTGCGCTCGCTGACCGTCACCAACGGCATGGTCACGCCGGTCGCCGGGGTGATGACCTCGACCTTCGGCCCGCGCAAGCATCCGATCCTGGGCACGGTCCGCATCCACAAGGGCGTCGACTGGGCGGCGCCGGTCGGCACGCCGATCATGGCCGCCTTCGACGGCGAGATCTCGTTCCAGGGCGATGGCGGCAGCTATGGCAATCTGGTGAAGATCACGCACGCCAATGGCCGCGAGACGCGCTATGCGCATATGCAGAAATTCGCCATCGCGAGCGGCGTCGGCACCAAGGTGAAGGCTGGCGACGTCATCGGCTATATCGGCACAACTGGGCTTTCGACCGGCCCGCATCTGCATTTCGAGCTCTACCAGAACGGCGAGGCGATCGATCCCCTGGGCACCGTCACCACGGTGGCTACCGCCGTTGCCGTCAGCTCCGGCGGTTCCGGCGATACTGCCGTCGAAACGCTGACGGAGCGGATCGTGCATGTCGAAAGCGGCGGCAGCGCCCGCGCGAAGAACCCGCTTTCCTCGGCGACCGGCGCCGGCCAGTTCATCTCCAAGACCTGGATCCGGATGATGAACACCTATCGGCCCGACCTCGCCCGCTCGCTGTCGACCGCCGACCTGCTCGCGCTTCGCTACGACGCGACACTGTCACGCGAAATGGTGCGCAACCTGGCGCGCGAGGGCGAGGCCTATCTGCGCGCGCGCGGCCACCAGATCACCGCCGGCCGCCTCTATTTGTGCCATTTCCTCGGCATGGAAGGCGCGGCCCAGGTCCTGGCGGCGCCCGGCTCGACGCAGTTGAGCGCGGTGCTCGGGTCGGCCGTCATCCAGGCCAACCCGTTCCTCACCGGCAAGACCGCGAGCTACGTCGTCGACTGGGCCGAGCGGAAGATGGGGCAGAAAGTGCCGCGCCTGGCGATCGACCAGGGCCAGCCGACGACGACCACGACCGAAGTGCGGCAGACGTCGCCGGAATTCGAGAAATACAAGCAGGCGATCACCGCGCTGATAGGCTCCCTCCAGGAGACGCTGGAGCCCGGTTAGGTCCTTAACACAGGGATTTTGATAGATTGCAGGCTTGTTGGGCAAGGCATCAACGTCCGTTTGGGAGAGTCAGCGCAAACGCCGGCGATGAGCTGAAGGCTCTGAACCTCGTCATTCCAGGGCGGAGCAAGGAGCGAAGCGACGCGCGCAGACCCTGGAATCCATGCCGTTACCTGGACCGAAGTGTGCAACGGTGCAGAATTCTGGACCGCTGCGGGGCTTCAAAGTC